>NZ_JADBRS010000018.1:0-132313 GCF_014930775.1 Enterobacter cloacae complex sp. P38RS | reverse complement strand
TTCAGTCGGTTAGAATACCTGCCTGTCACGCAGGGGGTCGCGGGTTCGAGTCCCGTCCGTTCCGCCACTTATTAAAAGCCCTGAGTTAACGCTCAGGGCTTTTTTCATATCTGACGATTAATTATTGCGAAATTAGCAAAAATCCTCTGCGTTTTACGATCTTTTTCTCTATAACACCGCCAGCGATAATCGTCCTCAGTTAACGAACATAACGATTGAGGAATATTATGACTCTCCCTGCATTTGGTCTGGGCACTTTCCGCCTGAAAGACGACGTAGTTATCGCATCAGTTAAAACCGCTCTTGAACTTGGCTATCGCGCAATTGATACGGCACAGATCTATGAAAACGAAGCTGCCGTTGGACAGGCTCTTGAAGAGAGCGGTGTACCGCGTAATAAACTGTTCATCACCACCAAAATCTGGATCGAAAACCTCAGCAAAGACAAGCTCATTCCAAGCCTGAAAGAGAGCCTGAAGAAACTGCGTACCGACTATGTCGATCTGACGCTGATCCACTGGCCGTCACCGAACGATGCCGTTTCTGTGGAAGAGTTCATGCAGGCGCTGTTGGAAGCGAAAAAGCAGGGCCTGACCCGTGAAATTGGTATTTCCAACTTCACCATCCCGCTGATGGAAAAGGCGATTGCCGCTGTTGGCGCTGAGAATATTGCGACCAACCAGATCGAGCTGTCTCCATACCTGCAAAACCGCAAAGTCGTGGACTGGGCAAAACAGCACGGGATCCATATTACCTCTTACATGACGCTGGCCTACGGTAAGGCTCTGAAAGACGAGGTAATTATCCGTATCGCAGAGAAACATAACGCGACTGCTGCGCAGGTTATTCTGGCATGGGCAATGGGTGAAGGCTATGCCGTGATCCCATCATCAACCAAGCGCGAAAACCTGGCCAGCAACCTGCTAGCGCTGGATCTTCATCTGGATGACGATGATAAAAAAGCGATCGCAGCACTGGAGTGCAACGACCGCCTGGTGAGCCCGGAAGGTTTAGCCCCTGACTGGGATTAATAAGACCCTCCCTCTGTAACCCGAACCCTCACACAGCTCCTCCGGGAGCTGTTTTTATATGCTCGCTCAGGAAGTCGATAAAGGCGCGTATGCGCGTGCTTACCGCTCTGTCGCTGTAATAAACCGCGCTGAAAGGCATCTCTACCGGCAAACGTTTATCGGCCATTAGCTCTACCAGTTCACCCCGCGCTATCTCTTTATCAATCATATAGTCTGACAAGCAGGCGATCCCATTCCCTTCCAGGCAAAGCTGCTTCAGCGTTTCTCCGCTGTTAGACGATAACCCGCAGGTAATTTCATGAAGCTGGCCATCATGACAGGCAACAGGCCAGGTGTTCAGCGACACCGGCTCCGTAAAGCCCAGGCACAGATGCTGCTTCAGTTCTTCAACCGTCTCCGGTTTACCATGTTCAGCAATATACTGTGGCGACGCGATAATTTTACGGTAGCTGGCAAACAGCGGGCGGGCCCGCAGGCTGGAATCCGTCAGGGTTCCCGCCCGAATAGCCACATCCACTTTCCGCTCGATGAGGTTAATAAACGTCTCGGACGAGACCAGAGAGAGCGTCATCTCCGGATAGCGTTCACGGAAAGGTTTGATTAACGGCATCAGAAAATGAAGCACAACCGGCGTGGCAGCATCAATGCGCAGCAACCCGCGCGGCGTGCTGCGGGTTTCCATAATCTCCGTCTCCGCTGCGGCCATCTCCTGCAGCACCGACTGCACGCGGCGGAAATAACGTTCCCCTTCTTCCGTCAGACTGAGCTGCCGCGTCGTTCGGTTGAGCAGACTCACCCCAAGCTTCATCTCCAGCTTTTTCACCGAACGGCTAATGGCCGAGTTAGCCTGTCCCAGCTGCTCGGCTGCGCGGCTAAAGCTGCCGCTTTCGACGACGGCGACAAAGATTGTCAGCTCTTCAGACGTAGCTTTCATTGTTGCACCACCTGCAAAATTCTATTGATATTTTGACCATTTTTGTTATTTAAGCACTGGCGCATACTGCCTGTCATCTTAATCCTGATGATACGGAGTATTTTATGCCACTGGCGCTACTTGCCCTGACGATCAGTGCCTTTGCAATTGGCACGACCGAATTTGTTATCGTGGGACTGGTTCCCACCATCGCTAACCAGCTTGCCATCTCGCTGCCCTCAGCCGGGTTACTGGTGTCTATCTACGCCCTGGGCGTTGCCGTCGGCGCGCCGGTGCTGACGGCCCTGACCGGACGTTTTCCGCGTAAGCAGCTGTTAGTCGCGCTGATGGTGCTGTTTACCGCCGGGAACGTTCTGGCCTGGCAGGCACCGGACTACACCACGCTGGTGATTGCCCGCCTGCTGACCGGTCTGGCACACGGCGTGTTCTTCTCGATTGGTTCCACCATTGCAACCAGCCTGGTCCCCAAAGAGAAAGCGGCTTCAGCGATCGCGATCATGTTCGGTGGATTGACCGTCGCACTGGTCACAGGCGTACCGTTGGGAACGTTTATCGGACAGCATTTCGGCTGGCGTGAAACGTTTCTGGCCGTCTCCTTACTGGGCGTTATCGCTCTGGTGACTAGCCTGCTGCTGGTACCGTCGAATATCCCGGGCCGGGCGAGCGCCAGCCTGCGCGATCAGCTGAAAGTGCTTACTCATCCGCGTTTGCTTATCATCTATGCGGTTACGGCTCTGGGCTATGGCGGCGTATTCACTGCCTTCACCTTCCTGGCACCGATGATGCAGGACCTGGCGGGCTTCTCCCCGAATGCCGTGAGCTGGATTTTGCTGGGATACGGTATTTCTGTGGCCATTGGCAATATCTGGGGCGGTAAGCTTGCGGATAAGCATGGTGCGGTACCGGCGCTGAAATTTATCTTCGCCGCCCTGGTGGTTCTGCTGATAATTTTCCAGTTCACGGCTTCAATGCAATACGCCGCGCTGGTCACGGTACTTGTGATGGGGATCTTCGCCTTCGGTAATGTGCCAGGGCTTCAGGTTTACGTTGTCCAGAAAGCCGAGCTCTATACGCCGAATGCGGTGGATGTGGCATCCGGTCTGAATATTGCCGCTTTTAATATTGGTATCGCGCTGGGCTCCATTATTGGCGGACAAACCGTCGAACACTTCGGATTAACCCAGACCCCATGGATTGGCGCGGTGATTGTCCTGGTCGCCTTCCTGCTGATTGGCCTGAGTGGACGCCTCGATAAGCCAGCCCGCGTAGCGCTGGGATAACATCAGTAAGTGCTTGCTTACAAAACTGGAAAGCGGTTTCTCAGAAATTGCGTTGAAAGTGTGACCTAAAGTCCCTATAACATTAGAACCAGTCCGTTTTCAGGGCTGGTTCATGTTACAGGGGCTGTTTCCAAAAGTGCGAAAAAATACCTATGCCATGCGTTATGTTGCCGGAATGCCCGCGGAGAGGATCTTACCTCCGGGGTCGTTTGCGAGCATAAGCCAGGCATTACCCGCCGGCACACCGTTAAGCAGCGATGATAAAATCCGGGTTCTGGTCTGGAATATCTTCAAGCAGCAGCGCGCGGAGTGGTTATCGGTACTCAAAAATTTTGGAAAAGATGCTCACCTGGTTCTGCTCCAGGAGGCGCAAACTACCCCTGAACTGGTACGGTTTGCCACCACGAATTACCTTGCCGCCGACCAGGTGCCGGCATTTGTCCTGCCGCAGCATCCCTCTGGCGTAATGACGCTTTCTGCTGCCCATCCGGTCTACTGTTGCCCGCTCCGCGAGCGCGAACCTATCCTGCGTCTGGCGAAATCAGCGCTGGTGACGGTCTATCCTCTGCCGGATACCCGTATGCTGATGGTCGTCAATATCCACGCGGTAAACTTTAGCCTCGGCGTGGACGTGTATAGTAAGCAGTTACTTCCTATTGGCGATCAGATTGCGCATCACAGCGGGCCCATCATCATGGCAGGCGATTTTAATGCCTGGAGCCGTCCACGCATGAATGCGCTGTATCGCTTTGCGCGCGAAATGTCGCTGCGTGAAGTTCGCTTCAGTGATGACCAGCGTAAAAAAGCTTTTGGTCGTCCTCTCGACTTTGTCTTCTATCGCGGTTTGAGCGTGCACGACGCCTCTGTACTGGTGACGCGCGCTTCGGATCACAACCCTCTACTCGTTGAATTCAGTCCCGGCAAACCTGATAAATAATGGTGTGTCAGGTCTGCCGTGGGGCAGGCCGCGCGGGTGCTGCCCTTTTATTTTTAACCAACAAAGGACAGTACGATGACAACAACACACTCCCATCATGACAACGTAGAAAAACAGTTTGGTTCTCAGGCAAGTGCTTATCTGAGCAGCGCCGTGCATGCTTCAGGTCGCGATCTGGTGCGTCTCGGTGAACGTCTGGCGGCATTCCCGCAGGCGCACGTGCTGGACCTGGGATGTGGGGCAGGGCACGCCAGCTTTACGGCTGCGCAGCAGGTAGCCCACGTTATCGCATATGATTTATCGAGCCAGATGCTGGACGTCGTTGCTGAGGCGGCGAAAGCGAAAGGGCTGAACAATATTGATACGCGGCAGGGCTATGCGGAGTCTTTACCGTTTGATGACGCGTCGTTTGATGTCGCGATCAGCCGGTATTCCGCACACCACTGGCATGACGTCGGCCAGGCATTGCGCGAAGTCAGACGTGTTCTGAAGCCGGGGGGCACCTTCATCATTATGGACGTGATGTCTCCCGGACATCCGGTGCGTAATATCTGGCTGCAAACGGTCGAAGCGCTGCGCGACACCTCGCACGTGCAAAACTACGCCAGCGGAGAGTGGTTATCGTTTATCACTGAAGCCGGGCTGATAGCGCGTTCGTTAATAACAGACCGTTTACCGCTGGAGTTCAGCTCCTGGATAGCCCGTATGCGTACCCCGGAGGCGTTAAGCCAGGCAATTAGGCTTTACCAGGAGAGTGCGTCCGCAGAGGTGAAGGCGTACTTTGAACTGCAGGCGGATGGCTCATTTACCAGCGATACCATCATGGCGGAAGCGCAAAAAGCGGGATAAACAAAAAAGGCACCGAGGGGAATCGGTGCCTTTTTATCTTTCGATCGTGTTATCAGGAGTCTGGCGTGGCGCTGTTCTTTACAAACAGCGTCAGCTGGTCGCCCGGTTTCAGATTGTCAGTATCATTATTCCAGCGCATCACATCTTTGATGTTCACGCCGTGTCGTTTTGCGATACTGGACAGTGAATCGCCTTTGCGCACGCGATAGGTGATGCTATCGCTGTTGCTGGCGAGACGCTGTGCGCTGTTACCTGCACCCACCGTCAGTGTCTGACCCACCTTCAGCCCAGAGCTGCGCAGATTATTCCACTGCTGCAGATCTTTCGCCGTCACGCCAAGACGTGAGGCAATGCCTGAAAGGGTATCCCCTGAACGCACCTTATAGCTGCGGCTGCTAACGGATGAAGCATCGGCGATCAGCGTTGACTGAACGGCGGCAATTTCACCCGATGCTAAAGACTCACGTAACTGCGCCGCATGTTTCTGCGGAACCATCACATACTGCGGGCCGCTTGCCCCCAGCGTCGAGCCTTTAACGCCTGCATTAAAGGTTTTCAATTTACTTACCGACATACCCGTCATATCAGCAACTTGTTGAATATCAACCGGATTGCTGAGGCGAACGCGCGCCAGTGCACGACTTTCGTCTGGTGTTGGCAGTTGTACACCGTAACGCTTGCTGTTCTTGAGAATATCGCTCAAGGCCAGCATCTTCGGTACGTAAATCTTCGTTTCCTGTGGCAGTGAGAGCGACCAAAAATCGGTGGATTTACCCCGTGCTTTATTCGCTTTCATTGCCTTCAGTACACGACCTTCGCCACTATTATACGCTGCGACCGTTAACAGCCAGTCGCCGTCAAACATCTTGTTCAGACGTTGCATCATGTCGAGAGCGGCTGTCGTTGAAGCGACAACATCGCGACGCGCATCATAGTTGCGGGTCTGTTTCAGACCATAGTTTCGCCCGGTGCTCGGAATGATCTGCCAAATGCCTGCGGCATTGGCGCCAGACGTCGCGTGTGGGTCAAAAGCGCTCTCCACTATGGGTAGGAGTACCAGCTCCATAGGCATGTTACGTTTTTTAACTTGCCCGGCTATCCAGTACATATACGGCTCTGCCCGTAACGTTACATCGTGGAGATAGCTCTTATTTCTTAAATACTTCTGTTTCTGTTCGCGAATCCGGCTGTTTTCCGGAATTCCCATCTTTAGCTCGTCGCCAATAGAGGTCCACAAGTCTTGCTCCTGCGCGAAAGATGTCCCATCGTCCATCCAGCGCGCCGAACTTGTAAACTTCCCTGCTTCCCCTTGACCAGCTGCAGAAAGGCTCTGTGCGTGCTGTTGTACGTTGCTGCCGTTCTGCGACTGGCAACCTACAAGCAGGACAGAGGCGAGTAATATCGCTTTTGCCTTCATGTGTGTGTCAATAGTTGCTTAAAAGACGAGCGATGATAACGGCGAAATTTTGAAAAGGCAACCCGCATTTATCTGAAGTTATCTTTCTTTGACCTTAACCATGCAAATCGCTGTTCAGGTTGTTGCAAATTTGTTTCTTGGTTAATTTTATTAATTAAATCAATATCATCTGTTCGTAAAAATAAATTAATCTGGCGCTCATTTTTCAGAATTACGGGCAGTGTATTTTGGTTTTTTGCACGTAACTCCTTCACTTTGTGATAATAATCCTGAATCGCCCGATCCTCAGGTAAGAGGCTTGCAGCAAACTTCATATTTCCTAATGTATACTCATGGGCGCAACAAATAAGGGTGTCATCCGGTAACGCACTTATCTTTTGTAAAGACTGATACATCTGTTCCGGCGTGCCTTCAAACAGTCTTCCGCAGCCGCCAGAGAACAAAGTGTCGCCACAAAAAAGATAAGGTTTGCTGTAGAAACACAGATGTCCCAAAGTGTGACCCGGTGTAGCAAATACGGAAAACTCCCACTCGTGGATGAGGATATTTTCGCCTTCTTCGACTACTTGCGTCGTTCCCTTATTTTGTGTCTCAGCCGGTCCGTACACCACAAGATGCGGAAATTGGGCGCGCAGTTCCTGCACGCCGCCAGTATGATCGTTATGATGATGCGTCAACAGAATGGCGTCAGGCTGCCAGCCGTTATCATTTATGGCGCGCAGTACAGGGGCGGATTCGCCGGGATCGACAATGACGCATCGACGATCGTCATCGACCAAAACCCAGATGTAATTGTCCTCAAAAGCGGGAATACTGATAAGATTCATACATTACCTCTTATAGCGTGGCGGGTGTTTTGATGAAACCGGCAAGGATACCTCAGACTGTCGCAGCACCGGAACGTTGGGCGGAATTGCCCTGGGGTGAATACTATCGCGAAGCACTGGAGCAGCAGCTGAAGCCCTGGCTCGCGAAAATGTATGGCTTTCACCTGCTTAAGATTGGCAATCTCAGCGCGGAAATCAATACCGAAAGCTGCGCTATCTCACATCAGGTTAACGTCTCTCTCGGCGGATCGCCGGTTCAGGTGAAAGCAGACCCGTTGCATCTGCCATTTGCAGAGAAATCCGTTGATGCATGCCTTCTTGCACACGCGTTGCCCTGGTGCAGCGATCCTCACCGTATGCTGCGTGAAGCCGATCGCGTTCTGATTGATGACGGCTGGCTGATCCTCAGCGGATTCAATCCGCTGAGCCTGATGGGGCTGCGCAAGCTGGTACCCGTGCTGCGCCGAACGCCACCCTATAACAGCCGAATGTTCACCATGATGCGCCAGCTCGACTGGCTTTCACTGCTGAACTTTGAAGTGCTCTGCTACGGCGGTTTTCAGGTACTGCCGTGGGCGCGGAAGGGGGGAGTGTTGTTAAGCACGCATTTGCCCGCCTTAGGCTGCATGCAGTTTATCGTCGCGCGTAAGCGAACCATCCCCCTTACGCTTAACCCGATGAAGCAGAGCAAATCGAAAACGCCTATCCGGCAGACCGTTGGCGCAACGCGGCAGTACAGAAAGCCCTGATCAGGATTCAGGCTGGTAGCCTGTATCCTCATGGGCCGGGTTTAAAGCCGCCGCGCGCGCCAGTTCGTCGCAGCGTTCGTTCTCAGGGTGACCAGCATGCCCTTTTACCCATTCCCATTTTATTTGGTGCTGACCTAATGCCGCATCCAGCCGCTTCCAGAGATCGACATTTTTAACCGGCTTTTTATCCGCAGTTTTCCAGCCGCGTTTTTTCCAGTTGTGGATCCACTGGGTGATACCCTGGCGCACGTACTGGCTGTCGGTACTGAGCACCACGTCGCAGTGTTCTTTTAAGGCTTCCAGCGCCACAATGGCCGCCATCAACTCCATACGGTTGTTGGTGGTCAGGAAATAGCCTTCGCTAAAAGTTTTTTCATGCTGGCGATAGCGCATAATCGCGCCGTAGCCGCCGGGCCCTGGGTTGCCGAGACAAGATCCATCGGTGAAAATTTCTACCTGTTTACGCATCTCTGGTAGACTTCCTGTATTTGAAACGTTCAGTTAAACGATAAGTCTGACATAAATGACCGCTATGAGCACTGCAATTACTCGCCAGATTGTCCTCGATACCGAAACCACCGGTATGAACCAGATCGGCGCGCACTACGAAGGGCATAAGATCATTGAGATCGGTGCCGTTGAAGTGGTGAACCGTCGTCTCACGGGGAACAACTTCCATGTGTATCTCAAACCCGATCGGCTGGTGGATCCAGAGGCGTTCGGCGTTCACGGTATTGCCGATGAGTTCTTGCTGGATAAACCGACCTTTGGAGAGGTGGCAGACGAGTTTCTGGAGTACATCAAAGGCGCCGAACTCATCATCCATAACGCCTCGTTCGATATCGGCTTTATGGACTATGAGTTTAGTAAGCTCCATCGCGATATTCCGAAAACAAACACCTTTTGCAAAGTGACCGATAGCCTGGCGCTGGCGAGGAAGATGTTTCCCGGCAAGCGTAACAGCCTCGATGCGCTCTGTTCACGTTACGAAATAGACAACACCAAGCGAACGCTGCACGGGGCATTGCTCGATGCCCAGATCCTGGCCGACGTCTATCTGGCAATGACCGGCGGACAGACGTCGATGAAGTTCAGCATGGAAAATGAGTCACAGCAGACGCAGGGCGAAGCGGGCATTCAGCGCGTTGTCCGTCAGGCAAGCCGTTTGCGGGTGGTGTTAGCCAGTGATGAAGAGCTACTTAACCATGAATCCCGTCTCGACCTGGTGCAGAAGAAGGGCGGAAGCTGTATGTGGCGCGCCTGAAAAAACGCCACAATGCCTGTAAAATCATCGGTTGGGTGAATTTTGCAGCAAACGATTCAAAACGTGAGAAAAAGCGTTGACGAGATCGGAGGCACACCGTAATATGCGCCTCGTTCCCCAAGCGGGAACAGTGGAGCGGTAGTTCAGTCGGTTAGAATACCTGCCTGTCACGCAGGGGGTCGCGGGTTCGAGTCCCGTCCGTTCCGCCACTATTCAGGCCCACGTTATTTATAACGTGGGCCTTTTTCATATCTGTACTTTTTCGTCTGCGCGTTCGATCTTCGCGACTTTCCTTTGCGAGGCGCGAGAGCAGAGGGCAATGCCAAACAGAATCAGTACCGTGCTGACCAGATGATACGAATGCAACGTAACGTGCAGGAACATCACGCTGAACAGACCGCCGCTCAGCGGAATAAGGTGGGAATAAATCTCCCCGCGGGTTGCACCGATAGCCGCAATGCCTTTATTCCACAGCAGGTAAGAGAGCCAGGAAGGAAAGACCACCAGGTACATCAGCCCGCTTAAAAAGCCCGGTGCGGTATAGGCCGTCCAGTCAGGTAAGCCGGTCTTTATCAACGATATCGCCAGTACCGGTAACAACACCATGGCACCGAGGACCGCGCTCACGGCCACAAAGGCATTCCCACCGACGCTTTTCGGCTTCATCCGCAAGAAAGCACAATAAACGGCCCAGCTGGCGGCAGAGCCCATGGTCCAGATATCGCCGCGATTCAGATTTTTAAGCCTATCCAGATGCAGCAGATCGCCCTGCATGACCAGCCAGACGACGCCCAATGAACTGAGAACAACGCCAGCAATATTCTGTACTGATATTTTCTCTTTAAAGACCAGCTTATTTATCAATAAAACCAGGGCAGGCGTTGTAGATAAATAAATAGCTGCATTAAGAGATGAAGTATATTGCAGACCGATATACAGCGTGAGTGGGAACATAACCTGTCCGCACAGCGCAAGAAATATGATCGTACCTTTCGCCTTTTTCATCATCGGCCACTGGGCGCGAATCTGTCTGATATAAAGCAACGATAAAAGAAGAGCCGTAATTATCCAGCGTGCGGCGGATAATATAATCGGGTCTGCATGCGCCACCAGCAAATGACCGACGACATAATTACCCCCCCAAAAACAGGCCGCGAGACTGAGTAGAAAATAGGGCATAGAGGCTCCTGATAATAAACATTTTGTCTGCCTTTAGAGTACTGCCGGTGCAGAATTAAATGCTAATATAATATTTTCATCTCACGGTATTGGCTGAAACTATGAAGTTTACTCTCAGGCAACTTGAGTTCTACATTGCGTTAGCGGAAACATTACAAATTTCCAAAGCGGCCAGCCGTTGTCATATATCGCAATCTTCCATGACGGTCTCTATGCGCAACCTGGAGGAGGCGGTGAATGCCCCTCTCTTTATCCGGCATGCAAAAGGGATCCAGTTAACTCCCGTGGGCGAGCGATTTCTCAATCATGCCCGCAAGATCCTCCACGATAGCCGCGCGGCGGTGGAGGATCTCCATCAGCAGCCTGAGGCGATTAACGGCGTCGTGCGCATCGGCATTGCCGAAACCCTTTCCGCTTATCTGCTGCCCAATCTCTGGGGTGATATCGCGCAGCGTTTTCCGCTGCTGGAGACAGCATTTCATGAGGCGCCCGCATCGCAGCTGCTTCAGGCCTTGCGTCAGGGAGATCTCGATTTTTGTCTTTTGCTGACCTCCAATATCAGCCACGATAGTACGCTTGAGGTCGAAACGTGGATCCGTTCGCCGCGCCGGTTATGGACCGCCATCGGCCATCCTCTTCTCAGCGTGCCGGAGCTTCGGTTAAAGGATGTGGAAAAGGCGCCATTCCTGTTGTTGGTGACGGACGACTATCCCGATGTGATATCCGACTACTGGCAAAGCAGGGGCTGTCATCCTGACATTCATTTTCGCACCAACTCCTTTGAGGCGATTCGAAGTCTGGTCGCGCAGGGAAAGGGGGTGACGATTTTATCCGATCTGGTCTATCGCCCGTGGGCGCTCGGCGGTCAGCGCGTGATCCGGCGCACCATTGACGACTGCATTACCTATATGGATGTGGGCATCGTCAAAAACGTCGGGCAGCCGCTTTCTCCGGCCTGTTTGCGGTTGATGGATTTTCTACGACAGCAAACGGCACGCCTGGGCGAAGCGCGCTGAACTGCGTCCCTGAGATTTCCGTTATCCGCCAGATATTTCCTGATTTCCCTGAGGGCCTTCTTGCCCGCAGGTCGTGTATTCCGCTGCTGGGGATGAAGACAATAAGCGCCTTGCTTATTTTCTTTACCGAAACGGAATTGTGCTATGTCTGGTATCACCGCGAGCGGTTTTCGTTCCCTGCTCGCCTCCCGTCCACTCTTGTTGGTTCTCTGCTGTGCCACCGCTTTGCCGGCATACGCTGAAGAGTCGATGACCGTTGAGGGGTATTATCGCGATCCCGCGTCATTTATCGCTCCGGCTCATACTCCAGCACAACAATTGCCTGCCAGCGACGGTGCGGGCGCGCTAAAAAACATCCCGGGTTTTTCCGTACTGCGCAGCGGCGGGAGTAACGGCGATCCGGTGTTGCGCGGGATGTTCGGTTCCCGGCTGACGTTGCTTGCAGACGGCGTCAGCACACAGGGGGGCTGCGGCTCGCGCATGGATACCCCAACGGCCTATATCACTCCGCAAAGTTACGACACGATAACCGTCATCAAAGGCCCACAAAGCGTGCTCTGGGGGCCAATGGGGTCCGCCGGAACATTGCTTTTTGAACGCCAGCCGGACTATTTCAGCGTACCTGAGCTAAAAGGCAGCGCTGAGCTGCTGCGGGGCGCTAACGGACGCGCGGATCAAAACCTTAATCTCGCGTTTGGCGACCCGCGTGGCTACGTCCGCCTGGACGGTAATCATTCGGAGGCGGATGACTACCGGGATGGTCATGGCAACCGCGTGCCGGGCCTGTGGCGCAGATGGAACAGCGGCGTCACGGTTGGGCTCACGCCTGATGAGGACTCGCTGGCGGAGCTAAGCGTGGGAGCCAGCGACGGTAAAGCCCGCTATGCGGGTCGGATGATGGATGGTAGCCGTTTTGCCCGTAAAAGCGCGGCGCTAAAACTGGAGAAATACCACCTGAGCGAGCACGTCAGCAAACTTAGCTGGCAGCTCTATGCCAATGATACTGACCACATCATGGATAACTACAGCCTGCGTCAGCCCGTTGGACCGAAGCGTAAGTCTGAAGTTGGCGGCGTGGTGATGGGCAGCCGCCTTGCCGGCGTGTGGGAAGATGAAACCACCACGCTTACCGCCGGCGCGGACGTAATGCGTAAAAGTCACCGTAAAAAAAGCGCTGGATCGTGGCGTGACGATGCCCGTTTTACTCAGGCGGGTTTGTTTAGCGAATGGCGCCAGTCCGTCGCGGCGGACGATACGGTCATCGTGGGTGCGAGGCTGGATAGCATTCGCGCGGACGATCGGCGCAGCGCGCAAAATAGCTCCCGGCACGACCTCCTGCCCGGCGCATTCACGCGCTATGAGTATCGCGTACCTGACGCACCCGTCATGCTTTATAGCGGCATCGGTTATACCGAACGTTTTCCTGATTACTGGGAGCTATTTTCCGGCAGGGCTGGAGAACAAAGCTTTCGTCAGCTGAAAACAGAAAAGACCCTGCAATGGGATAGCGGCGTGCAGTTACACGGCGACAAGGTTAGCGCCTGGGCATCGGCCTATGTCGGGCGAACTACCGATTACATTTTGTTTGATTATAGCCGCACGCCGTCGCAGGCCAGCAACATCAATGCCGCCGTAATGGGCGCGGAGACGGGCGCAAGCTGGAGCCTGACGCCCAACTTGGCACTGACGGGAAGCCTGAGCTACGCCTGGGGCGAGAATCGTAGCGATAAACAGCCGCTGCCGCAGATGCCGCCGCTCGAAGGGCGGCTGGCGCTGGACTATACCGGGCAACAGTGGCGCACCGGATTACTCTGGCGTGTGGTTGCGCCGCAGCATCGCGTGGCGCAAAACAAAGGTAACGTCACCGGCCAGGATCTCGGCCCGAGCGCGGGGTTTGGTGTGCTTTCGTGGAGCGCGGGCTACACATTTAACGACCATTTTGAGTCCCGCGTGGGTATTGAGAATCTGTTCAATAAATACTACAGCGAGCACCTCAACCTGGCGGGCGCCAGCCAGTTCGGATACGCCGCAAATCAGCAAATCCCTGAACCGGGGCGCGTCTGGTGGCTGGCTATGACATACCATTTCTGATCCTGAGCGTCATTGCTGAGAGCGACCGTTGAGGCGTACGTTTGCCTCTACCGCCTGTTTACAGGCGGTTTTTTTATGTCAGATAGCAATATCGAACATTTGTGTTTTCGCCAGCAGGCAATAGAGCTGACAGTCGCTGTTTACCCCCAGTTTTTCCATCGCGCGCAGTTTATGGGCGCTGACGGTTTTATTACTCAAATGCAGCTGTCTGGCGATCTCTGTCAGACTCATCCCTTTGCAGAGCATACGCAACACATCAATTTCACGGGGCGAGAGCTCTTGCTCCGTTTGTGCGCCGGTCTGGAACAGGGAATGCATCAGCTCGCGCTCAATATAGACTTCCCCATTGATCACTGACGTCAGCGTTCTGTTCAGGGTTTTCTCACAGGTGTCCCGACTAATATAGGCTTTGGCGCCTGCCTCCAGCGACATGCGGATAAGCTGCGTGTTTTTGTAGGGCGAAAGCACAATGATTTTAAGCTGCGGATATTTACGGCTGAGCCATTTAATCAGTAATACGCCGTCCATTCCGTTGAGCGGGTTAACGGTTTGGCTGGTGGCAAGAGAAAAGCCAAGGAACAGAATGTCGACAGGCTGTTGGGATAGCAGTGAAAGCAGCTCAGATGGCGTTGCGGTATCGCCCTGAATGCAAAACTCCGGGCGGGGTGAGCCGTCGCTGAAAAGAGAGGGCATATTGGTGATCATGGATAAGACGCCACGACGGATAATGGTGTGCTCATCGGCAATAGCGATACGGACTTTCATGGTTTCTCCTTCGAAAATGTGGGCGACGGTAGGGATAACGCCGCCGGATGACCAGAAAGATACAGATCCTGTGCAGAGCATTCTTTAGTACTTGTCAGATAATTCCTTCAGTGCGGTATCGAGTTGCTGCAGATTCGCTTCCATGCGCGCGCAGAAACGCGATGTCAGCGCAGGCAGGGCTTCAGCCGTTATGACACCTGTCGCCAGCATCTCCGGCAACACTTCAATTGCCTGACAGGTGCGGGTGGCGTTGCGCATGGCAAAGAGGCTCCAGGAGGCCTTCAGACGATGCGCGAGCTGGCTTAGCGTTTGCGGTGACGGGGTGTTTTCCCGTAGCTGTCGAATATCAAGGGTAATGGCTTCGCGCATTTGCTGGCGCATCAGGGTCATGATCTCCGGTTGACCGTTGGCCAGACGCCGGAGTTCGCTGAGGTCAGGCCCCTGATTGCGCAGGCTGTATTGCTGCGCCAGCGCCTGATGCAGGGCATTGAGGGAGAGCGGTTTTCGCAATAACGCGTCCATTCCGGCATGTTTTGCTCGATCGTCCTCACTCTGCAACGCGCTGGCGGTGTAACCGAGAATAGCGGCGGGCGCGGTGATGCTGCCGGCAATATCGCGCAGGAGTATTAACGATGTGAGTTGATAGCCGTCCATGAGGGCCATCTGGCAGTCGGTTATCAGGATATCCACCGGCTCGTTTTCCAGGCGCGCAAGCGCTTCGCCAGCGCTGGCGCAAGGAATAACCTCCTGACCCAGCTCCTGCAGCTGGAGCGCTAACACCGTCAGGTTTGCCGGAAAATCGTCAACGATCATAATGCGATGCGGTGGCAGCGGGGTTATTACAGGTGTCTCATCGGCCGTTGCCGCCGGGCTGGCGACATGAAGCGGTATGCTCACCGTCACCTGCGTACCGCTCCCCGCTTCGCTGGCTATCGTCAGCACGCCTCCCATCAGCTCGACTAACTGGTAACAGATCGCCAGCCCCAGCCCGCTGCTTTGCGGCGTGCTGCTGTCAGTCTGAAACCACGGCTGGCCGAGGTGTGGAAGGGCATCGGCCGGGATACCGATGCCAGTGTCGCGAATCAACAGCTGCAAATGTTCACCGTTGAGCTCGGCGTGAAAAACAATTTCTCCCTGCGGCGTATATTTAATGGCGTTGCCTAACAGATTGGCGATGACCTGATTCAGCCGTGCTTTATCGAACAGGAACCAGCCGTCGTGCGGCACGTTCAACTCGCTGCGCCAGTGGAGACCTTTAGCGTTGGCGCTGCTGGCAAAAATCTCCGCGCTGGCGTTAAGCGTCTGCCACAGGGGCCAGGCCTGTGGCTCCAGCCTTAACTCGCCTGCTTCAATGCGCGACAAATCCAGTACGCCGCCAATCACGTCGCGCAATGACCCGGCTGCCTGCCAGGCGATGTTGAGGGACTCGCTTTTGTCGCGCTCCATCTCAAGCAGGCCCAGCATGGCGTTGAGTGGGGTACGAATGTCATGGCTCATGCGGGCGAGGAAGTTCGATTTTTCAGTGCTGGCCTGCTCCGCCTGCGCCAGCGCCTGATTGAGCGCAGCGGTCAGCGCGGCTTTTTCAGTGATATCGATCCAGCCTCCGACCACGCCCTGAGGCCGCCCCCGCGTATCGGTATAGCGGCAAAGCCACCAGTAAAGGGTGGAATTGTTCTGAGTGGTTTCACCCGTTAACGGCGACGCGGCATGGAGCAGCGAGAGGCGATGCGGCAACGTAAACTGTTGGGCAAGCTCGCCCAAAGGCAGGCTGGAAAAGGGGGCGCCCTCTTCGGGCAGTGCCGTGAGTAACGGTGAGTGAATAAAGGAGTCGTTATAGCGCGTCAGCCGCCCGGTCGGATCGCAGACAAACAGCGGCACCGGGACATTGTTCATCAGAGTTTGCCAGAGTGAGAGCGCGTTGTGCAGCTCTGCCGTGTCCCGCTCGCGCTGGCGTCGCTGGCTCTGCGCGGCGCTAAAGGTCAGCAGGGCGACGAATGCTGCGCAAATCGCCACCACGGCGAGCATGACCAGCCATAACGATTGCACCGGGGCGGTGGGTGTCGTCTGTACGGCCTGCGACAGGTTAAGGCTCGCGTAGATATCAGCCTGCGTTACGGACGCCATGACCGCATTCACCCTTTTGGCATCCGCCGGGTCAGAAATATTTGGTACAAACCATAGCGGCACTTCCGGCAGCGCCAGCGGCGTCAGCGACAGATTGCTGGCGTTATGCTGGCGCAGCAGGTGATGGAGTATAAACGCATCGCCCGCAAGCCCGTCCGCGCCTCCGGCTTTGAGCAATTCAAAACCCTGATCGAGCGAGTTAACCAGCACCAGGTTATCCGCAGGTATCGCCTGACGCAGTAACGTGACAAGCGGAGAGATGCGTATGACGGCAATCCGCTTATGCTGTAATGCGGACAAGGAGCCGGAAAGCGGGTTGCTGTCCTCACTGAGCAGGGCCCAGCTCAGTGAGTCAAACGTGATGGCACTCTTTGACGGTGGCGTCGCGCTGGCGACTATGCGCAACGTGTTCTCCGCATACTGAAGCGGGGGCGCATCAAGGTTGAAGGTCAGGCTATACAGGTTGGACGGAAACAGATTGAGCAGCAGATCGCGCCATACCCCCTGAATATGCCCGTCAGGCGTGAGTGTGACCATTGGCGGCGAAATAGCGGGAAGCAAAACGTGCAGCGTGATTTTGGGCGCATTTTCTTTCACGGGGGAATGGCGGGCGTCAAAGACGCTGCCGTCCGGCAAAAGCCACTTTTGTTCCAGCCATTCAGCGTCTTCCGGGTTAAGGGTGTGAATACGCTCGTTGAAGATTTCCAGCGTGTTTGCCTGCTCAGGCAGAGCCCAGGCACGAAAATGTAGCGGGGGAGTATCGTCCAGCGGCGTCAGGGTCAGCGTGGTGGCGGGGGAGTGGGTCAGCCAGTTACGTAAAACAAACTCCGGGGCGATAAATTCCCGCGCTTTCCCTGCTGCCAGCTGCCTGACGTTTTCCCCCGGTGAGGCTGAACCCGTCGCAGAGCAGCGGGTCGCGACCTCTGAGGGTAATTCCGGAAAGCACAGTGTACCGCCGCGTCCCTCTTTTATGCTCAGGGACGCCAGCGGGAAAGCGAACATTGGCTCGCTGGCGACCAGATCGGCTGCAGGACGCCGGGCGGCGATTAACACATCGATGCGCTTTCGCTTTAACGCATCCAGCGCCGTTGCCGGGTCGCTAAAACGCTGGACCTCCGGCAGCGTCGTATTGCTAAACAATATGCTGAGTTCATCATCCAGAATTCCCGGCGGCCGATCGATAGCGAGAAAAGGCGGCGCGGCGCTCAGCAGGCCCACGCGCAGCGTGCCCGCCGCCGCGTGCCCGCTTATCAGCATGAGGATAAATAATGTCGCCAGCCAGCCTCTGCGCATGCTCAGCTAACCAGCCCCAGACTTTGCGCGCACTGGAGCAGCTCGAAATCATTCCTGGCGTTGAGTTTGCTCATGGCACTCTTTTTTTGCGTACTGATGGTCTGCTTCGTCCGGTTAAGCTGGGCGCTGATCTCGTTCACGGTGAAACCGCGCACCAGCAGGCGCAGCACTTCTGTTTCCCGTTCGGTCAACTGTGCGTGAGGCTTCACCGGTTCGATTTGCCCCCGCAGGGTGCTGCGCAGCGTCTGCAGCAGATTGCTGGACAAACTGGCTTTGTTGAGAACGGCATGCACCCCGCTGCGCCGCAGCGAGTCCAGAAGCTCAGGATTGGTGATCATGGTGACCACCACAATCATGCTCTGCGGATAATGGCGAATCAGCGAGCGGATCATGGTTAATCCGTCCGGGCTGCGCGTGCCGGGCATACTCAGGTCGGTGATGATGATATCGACAGGCTCGCTCGCCAGTTTATTCATGAGTTCATCAGCACTGAGCGCTTCGTGAACGACCCGATAAAGGTCCGGGCGCGTCTGCAGCAATGTGCGCAAGCCTAATAAATAGACAGGGTGGTCGTCGGCAATCAGAACTGTTTTTAGCATGACATCCGATCCGGCAAGGAAAAGACAGGTGTTCACCGCACATCTTAGCGAATGGCGCTTTAGCATCACTCTTACAGTGTAGAGCAGAGTGAGGTGAAAAAGAGTAGCTAAAAAGTGGTGGGCTGTATAGTTGCTGGGGGGCATCAGCCGATCCTGATGGAAAACCGAAAGGTAAAGTAACGATGTTTTCACATTCTATGATAGAGATTTTTTCCGGAGCAGCTGAATGGTTTGTTATTTATCGCGAAATAGCGGCATGGCGGACGATATTTCTCAGGTACGGAAAGGAATTCCTTATTGTTCAGGTTGAATATCAGGTATTACTCAGGCGTTACTCAGAATAAACTTTCTGAAATCATGAATTGGTTGTGGAAAAATCAGGACGGGAAATAGCGCAAAGAGCGAAGGTACTATCATTTATAAGGATATGTTGTTAATTTGTGCCTGAATTAGATAACAGACATGTAACTGTTAATCCCTGCGCTTTTTCGTCATAACAATGTAAACGCTGTAATTTTATTATCCAGGACCTACCCGTGAATAACGAAGAAATCTCTCTTTCAGCGTCAGTAACGTTCGTACCGGAAAAATCATCTCTGGCAACCGTGGATCATGGTGATATACATCTGACGCCCAACGAGCGTCGTTTGCTGGAGTTGATCCTCAGCGGCAAATGTAAAAAAGAGACCATATTTGAAGAGATCTGGCTTAACCAGGGCATGATTGTTAGTGAATCCAGCTATCACCAGCTTATAAAAATGCTCCGCCGCAAGCTGCAAAATGCCGGCCTGCCGGGCTCGATCATTAAAACCATTCCCCGTTATGGTGTAGTACTGGCACCCTGCGAAACGCAGGACAGTGAGGTCGCTTGCCCGCCGCCAGAAGAGCCTGATAACGCGTCTTGTCCCACTCCCGTCGATTGCCCGTCGTTGCCTGCTATCACGGCGGAGCCAATGAAAACTCCCCCACGTCAATACGGGGCTCTGCTGGCGGCGCTGTGCAGCTTGTTGATTATCCTTCCAACGCTGGTGGTGGTCTGCACGGCGGACACGCCGCAGGCGTTTCAGGAAAATATCTACGTAGATGGCGTCATGTTTCATCTCTCTTCGCTGCGCAGTGTCGATCGGCAGGCGCTGGCGAGAAAGCGGCATGCCCTGCCGGCGGGCATCAATAACGTGTACATCGCGTCGAACGGTCCAAAAGTGTTCGTTGCGCAATGTGAAGGCGAACTATCTCAGGAGGGAAAATGCGGTTACGAATACTATTCGTCATATTGATGGTTTGCATCAGCGTTTCGCTGGGTGGCGCGCTGGCTTACCTGACCAGCAACTACCTGGAGAGCAGAAAAGTGCCCGCCGAGCCCTGCAGCAGCGTCATACGTAATGGTAAATTTATTGATGAAAGCCTGCAGCATTACCAGTTTAATGGTGTGATCACCTGGTGGCCTAAACTCCACAGGCTAACGCTATTTGGTGTAAAAACCGATGAGGCCGGTAACCGGGTATTCAACCGAACCCTGCAGTTAAAATCGGTGACACAGAAGGGAAATGTCATCAATGGCCGGGTGGCAGAATTAAAAATTGCCGTTGGCGATCAGCTGCCGGAGAAGACCTTTCTGATAAGTGAAGATGGTCAGTATATTAACCTGTTATTCAAGCCGATTAATAAAGATAGCTGGCTGATGAAAATTAATGATAACTGGGTAGCAATGTGTGAGTATAAATAATCCCACGATAATTTTATTATAAGACATATCCAGGCTGACGAGTTTTTAAATCTGCTGCTGCAGTGAGCTGTTCTCCTGTTTTCAGGAAGATGAATATCCTATCTTGCGGGACAGGATTTCATTATTAAACCTGGAGCAG
The DNA here is from genome assembly GCF_014930775.1 of Enterobacter cloacae complex sp. P38RS. Taxonomy (NCBI): domain Bacteria; kingdom Pseudomonadati; phylum Pseudomonadota; class Gammaproteobacteria; order Enterobacterales; family Enterobacteriaceae; genus Enterobacter; species Enterobacter cloacae complex sp. P38RS. The sequence continues at coordinate 112,093 of NZ_JADBRS010000018.1, read as the reverse complement.
GATATCTCCCATGTTAAAGAAAAATAAAATATCTCTGAGCGCTATCGCCGCAGGCCTGGCGTTAAGCGGAATGCTGGTCAGCACGTTTAGCCATGCGGCCGCAACCGACGCCGCCTCACAGATGCCGGATATCAGTCAGAAAAAAATTCTCGTAGGTTATTGGCACAACTGGGGAATTAACCCGGAAGAGATAGACAAAGCGCGCGGCTATCAGGGAGGTTTACCTTCTGATATGTCGCTGCGTGAAGTGCCGAGAGGCTACAACGTCGTCAACGTCTCCTTCATGAAAGTTATGGACGGCCAGAGCGGGAATATTCCCACCTTCAAACCCTACAACGCGAGCGATGAGGAGTTCCGCGCTCAGGTTGCAGAGCTGAACGAGCAGGGGCGCGCGGTGTTGATTTCACTGGGCGGCGCTGACGCGCACATTGCACTGAACAAAGACCAGACTGAGGCGTTCGCGGCGGAGATTATTCGCCTGACCGATCGCTATGGTTTTGATGGTCTTGATATCGATCTGGAGCAGACGGCCATTACCGCTGCTGAAAACAGTACGGTGATCCCGGCGGCACTGAAAATGGTGCGCGACCATTATCAGCAGCAGGGCAAACACTTCATCATCAGCATGGCGCCAGAGTTCCCCTATCTCCAGGCCGATCGCGGGGTCAACTACAAAGCCTACCTGCAAAATCTTGAGGGCGTGTATGACTTTATCGCTCCACAGTATTACAACCAGGCGGGCGACGGCGTGAATATGATGACGCAGGAGGAGAAGGACGAAGTCGGTGAATGGTGGCTGCCGCAGGAATGGGGGAAGGGCTATAGCGACCGTCAAAAAGAGCTTTTCCTTTACTATCTCACCGACAGCCTGGCAAACGGGACGCGCGGTTATGTGAAGATCCCGGCGAACAAGCTGGTGATTGGTCTCCCGGCCAATGCGGATGCGGCAGGAACCGGCTATGTGCGAGACGCGCAGAGTGTCTTTAACGCACTTTCGCGACTGGAAGCAAAAAATGAAGCGGTAAAAGGGCTCATGACCTGGTCAGTGAACTGGGACAATGGCAACACTAAAAATGGTCAACATTACGGCTATGAATTTCTGAACCGCTACCAGAGCATCCTTGACGGCAGTCTGCCGGATGGGGGCGACGAAACGGATACTCAGGCGCCAACACAGGTGCAGGGCGTGCAGGCCACGCTGAAGGGGCAGGATGTTTCGCTCAGCTGGCTGCCAGCTAAGGATAATACGGGCGTGGCGGGGTATGCCATCTGGCGCGGTCTGGAAAAGATCGGTGATACCCATGAACTCAACTTTACCGACACCCAAACCCAGCCTGGCATGAGCTATCGCTATACGGTCATCGCCTATGATGCAGCCAACAACTTCGCTACGCCGAGCCAGCCGGTCAACGTTACCGTGCCCGATAATGACGATGGCGGAGGCGAAGAGGGCGGCCAGGGCGGCGACGTTACCCCATTCACGCCGGGCAAACTCTATGCCGTAGGGGATAAAGTGCTCTATGAGGGCAATGTTTACCGCTGTCAGATTGGCCATACAGGTGCCAGCCATTGGTCGCCGGATCGGGCCCGCAACTTGTGGGTAGCTGAATAACCTCTTTTTTAAACAGCATGGCTTCGCAGGGAGCCGTGCTTTTTGTTTTACAGGACAACGACTATGCAAACTTCTCTGGTTATTGCCAAACGTTACGATCGGTTTTCTCGCCTTCTGCACTGGGTGGTCGCAGCCGTCATTATCTACGCGATGTGCATGGGCTATATTCTGCACGCGCTGGAAGGAACCCGCTGGTTTACCTTTTTCTCCGTGCTGAATATGTCGCTGGGTACCATCGCCACGCCTATCATGATGGTGCGCTTCGTCTGGCGTTTCTTCCGCCCTTCGGTGCCCTATCCGGCAACGGTAGCCGGACGTAAAAAACAGCTGGTGGTATTTATTCATGAGCTGTTTTATCTGACCATTATGGTGGTGCTGGTTAGCGGTTTTCTGATGCTGCAAAAAGACTACAACCTGTTTGGTCTGGTGCCGGTTTCCCGCCCGATTGCCATCGCCGAAGTGAATGCGTTTTTCTTCCAGGTGCATCGCTATAGCTGCATTCTGCTGGGTGTGATTCTGCTTGGGCATGTCGCGGCGGTGTTGAAATACACCTTTAGCGGGCAGCGGGAGATTCTGCAGCGGATGCTGTGAGAAAGAGGCTCACTCCCCCCATCAGATGCGCGGTGTTGCCAATCCTGTGAAACAGCACCATCCCGCGCATCTGCCTTCCGTGCAGCGTTTGCAGAACAACTTCCCGGGCAAAGCTGCTTTCACGTTGCTGTGAGTACCAGGCGCGAAAACCGGGCAGGAACGGCGTATCGCAGTGTGCGTCCAGTAACGTCAGGGTGCTCAGCGTCTTTTCCTCATCAGGGAACAGCGCTTCCGTACTGCCTTGCCAGTGGATCTCCTCCTCTGGCATCGAGAGGCGAAACACGACGCAAGAACCCGTCTGCGACAGGCGAATAATGATGGCACTGGTGCTGGCCGCGAGCGCCTGCTGCTGTTGGATCCAGCGGCGGTACTGATATAAACAGTTGGCAAAAATCGCCGAAAATACCAGGTACCACTGCGCCTGCCAGATTGCGGGGATGAGATCGGGCGTTAGCGTGTAAAAAATCCCTTCCCGCTGCTGGGTCGCCAGCACCACAATCAGGTATTGAATGAGCAGCAGAGCGCCAACGCCGCGCCCGGAGAGCGCAAACACGCTCAGTAAAACCACCGTCGTTTGCACCAGCAGCAGGTTTAGCCCCTGCCAGAGCGGTGGCAGGAAAAAGTACCCCGTCATCAGCACAAGGGTATTCGCGGCAAGGAGCAGAGCTTCCCGCCCGTTAAACCGCGGGTGCGACGGCATTTTGCTCTCACGCAGCAGCGGCAGAATGGCGAGAATGCCGGTTAATGCCGCCAGCACCCATGAAAAAAAATGCAGAGGCGCAATCGGATACCCTGAGAGTAACAGCGCCAGATTAAGCAGCAGGCTGCCGCAAAAAATGCTGAAGATTAACTGCAGGGGGTAGATCAGTTCACCAATAATCGGCCTGCGCGCAAAACGCAGCGCAGGCAGTTGCGCATTCAGACGAAAGACGGCGACGCACAGTGGAAATATCGCGACGTCGAAGAGGGCGAACAGGCACGCCAGCGCGAGCGGGCGGCCTATCCAGACGCCAGCAAACACATGCAGCAAGCCCGCGGTAGCCAGCCACAGCGGCCACTCTCGCGGGGCCGTCAGCCATAACGCGGCGAAAAGCAGCGGCGCCGGGAGCCAGAGCGTGGTGGAGAGGCTCCAGCTATCCCGCGTATGAAAGCTCAGCAATGCCAGCAGGATATAGAGACCCGAAAAGGCCAGCCAGCGGATAATATTGGTAATCAGCGTTGTTCTCCCACTGAGGCATTCAGCGTTATTCAGGTATTTATCATTTTAAGCTCAATTATTTTATCGTCGCTATTGATACGCTGGGATTTTTTCTAAAGGGCTTAACGATGGACTGGCAAAGCGACAAACGCGACCCTGCTACCCTGTGGTTTTCACTTTCTTCACGAGCGGCAGAACATGAACAGGGAAAGGAGTGGCATATCGCGGCATTATTGTGGAAAGAAGCGGCACAGTATGCAAAAACGCATCTGAATATTGAATGGGCGAACTTGCGCGGAGACTTTTGTACTTTACGTGCAAACAGGCTGCCTAAATATAACGAGTAGTCTCTGCTATTATCGGAGATTGCATGTCCCTTAGAGTGTGGAACCATGGTTGAGAGTGTAATACTCGTTTTTAGCGTTTTTCTGGGTGCCATTATCGGCAGTTTTTGCAATGTCATCATTTATCGGCTCCCCTTGATTCTCCACGGTGAAGCACTCTCTTTATCGTGGCCTGCTTCCCACTGCCCACGCTGTAAACACCCCATTAAATTTCGCCACAATGTTCCTCTGATGGGCTGGCTGCTGCTGCGCGGGCGCTGCGCCAGCTGTGGTCAGGCGATATCGTGGCGCTATCCGCTGGTTGAAGGGCTTATGGCGCTGCTGTACGGGGTGATTATCTGGCAGCAGGGCGTCACGCCGCAGAGCCTGTTCGACCTGCTGGCGGTGACGTTTTTGCTGCCGCTGCTGTTTATTGACCTGCGCACCATGCTCCTGCCCGACCGTCTGACGCTCCCGCTGCTGGCGATGTCGCTGGCGTTTGCCGTCAGCGGCTATAGCCGGGTGGAGCCAACGCAGGCATTAATCGCCGCTCTGCTGGGATTTGGCGTGCCCTGGACGCTCTCTTTGCTGTTCCGTTTATTGCGCGGCCATGAAGGGATGGGGATGGGGGATATGAAACTGCTGGCGGCGATCGGGGCGTGGCTTGGCCCGCTGGCGCTGCTGGATGTTTTTGTTGCCTCGACCCTGCTGGCACTGATCGCGGCGCTGATTCTGTTGCGGATCAAGCCCGGTCAACCGTTTCCCTTCGGACCGTATCCGATTATCGCCGCGATAGGGTGGGTGATTTTATACCGATAAAAAAGCGCCGGAACGAAGGGGCGATTTCCGGCGCAAAAATGATAACGAAAGTGTAGGCAGGGAATGATAATGTGAGGCGCGGGTCAGTGAAGACCCGGCCAGAGTTAACTTACAGTATTATTTGCACTCTTTAGGCATGTTGGCAGCACCTTCTTTCTTCCAGACGCCCCACTCGCCATCGGAACCAGGCTTAACGCCTCGGGTTTCCCAGCTGTTCAGCCAGATGTTGCCCTCATAGCTCACTTTTTCACAAGGTGTCTTGTAAGTCTTGCTGTGATCCCAGGCTTTTACATCGGTTTGCGCCGGGCGCAGCTTGATCACCTTCGTTGCCGTAGAGACTTTACCGGTGTCAGGCGCCGTCACTTTCACCTGCAGCGTCACGTCCACATTGTCGGTATACGGATGTTTACCCTTGAGGTTGGTGCTGAAGTTATTTGGTGACGAGATCTGAATCTTATCGGCGTGATTCAGTGCGGACCATTCAATTTTTGCCCCTTTTAACGAGTCATTGTTTTTGGACACGACGGCGGCAGCAATAACGTCACTGCCAACGATGGTGTCCTGGTTGTTGCCCGTATTGATCTGTACATCAGAAGCCTGCTGCGCTTCCTTCACGGTCACGGTGATATCGTCGGTGCTGGTTTTGCCATTTTTGGCCGTCACCGTCAGGCGATAGGTCACTTTACCGATTTTGCCGGGTTTAATCAGCGCACGGGCTTTTGCCGCGTGGACGGTTGAAACCCATTCGCCACCGTTAGCAACCTGCAACGCACCAATGTCCTGCCCTGAAACGATAGTCCATTGGTATTTTTCAGCATTGACGCTTGCGGAACCGTTAAGGTCATAACCACGTGATTCACTGTTGCTGTGAACGGTGAAGTCACTGCCTGCCTTCGCCTCCGGTGCCGTGCTATCCGCTTCAGCTTTGGCATTCAGGGTGACGGTTTTTGAATCACTCATGTTTTTATCATTGGTGACGGTCAGCTTCACGTTGACGGTAAAATCGCTCTCCGGTTTAGCCTTCAGGCGAATGCTGGCTTTAGCACTGGTGCTGTTTTCCAGAATGACCTTATCGGCATTGCTGGTGACGGCCCAGCTGTACTTCAGCTCTTTCCCCGTTGAGGCGCTACCGTCCAGCGACAGCGTGCTGGTTGACAGGTTATGACTGGATGGCGTGACGTTGGCCACCGGTTTGGTAATGACTTCACCGCCAAAATCGACGTCAATCATCTGATAAAATGCGTTATCGGTATCGCGCACGCGCCAGACGGCATAAATTTTCTGCTTACCTTCACGCTCCGGTACGTCGCAGGTGTGGGTTTCGAAGCCTGTCGGGAGCGAAATATCGGCCGACGGGTTGCCTGGCGCATAGGTATAAACCTTATGGCAGAATGGCTTATCTTCAAACATCGCTCTGGTCAGGCGCGAATCCGCACCCGGAACAGACTGCCAGTCCGGCTTAGTGATGTAGTAGGTAAAATAGGTGGTGCGGTGCTTAGCCGGTAAATGCCATTTAAACTGGTGCGGACCCGCAGACATCGGGTTGTTGTAGGTATTCTGCTTTTCGTCATCAAGCTTGCTGAAGGCGGGAGTTGCCGTTGAACCACCGCTTGCCAGTTTTCCATCCGGCGGGAACTGGAATAGCTGTTCGTTGGCGATCGGGGTTGGGCTCATATCGTTGCCAGCCGGGAGCTTCGGCGCTTCCACGGCGTCAGCAGGCCAGACGTTACTATGCTCACCTTTATCGTTCATCGGCGGGAAATGAATCACCGAACGGGATTTTGGTTCAAAAACATAGCCGTGCGCCAGTGCGCCCGTGGAATACATACCAATCAATGCCACGGCTAACGCCGACGTAATATTATTCATCTTGAGTAGTTTCAAAATAATCTTCCCTGAATTAATTGAAGGACACTTCTACGTGACTGAGAGGGTTGTTCTGTTTGGCATACACCTTATTTGGCTCTGACTCATCGGGTGTAATCTCGCCGTTGCTGTGCCTGAAACCGGCACGCAGTTCGGGGTGCTGCTGATTGATAGCCTGGGCGAGGGCGTAGGACCAGTGGGCCTCTTCGCCAGCAAGAATGGTGACGCGCGTTTCCAGATTTGGCAGTTCGGTTCCGTCGTTAAAGAAGCGCGCACGAATCGTTTGCCCTTCAACGACCTTCACTTTCTCACCGTTGACGGCGCGTTCCAGCGTGCCTAGTTCTTTCATGCAGTTCTGGTGACCCTGTTCGCAGTTTGCCGATGGCGAGGTCGTGGCGGCGTTAGCTGAAACGCTGACGCCCGCCCCTGCCAGTAAAGCGGCAAGGACAAAAGCAGATCCTGTTAATTTCATAAGTTCCCTTATTTATTACTGAACAATAACGAAAAGTTAATCTCACCTGCGGCGCAGGTAAAAAGGCGTTATTACCGTGTGATAACAGGGACAAATAGTAACGGGAGGAGACAACCGGCTTGAATAAGAGACTTCTCTGAGCAATTAAGAGTCGGGGAGTTTCGGCAGAGAAGAGCGACCGTTCGTGCTGTAAAGAGGGCGGAGCGCGACAGAGTATGAAATAGTACTGCCAATTTCAGTCCTTGACGCGTATTAATAAAATCTGAGCGAGTACGGAGTTTAAGAAATGACGTTTTTACGCTTTTCCTGAGTGTTGAATTAATAAAGTAAAGCCTGGCTTATATCCAGGCTTTACTATTATGTTAACCAAAAGGGTTTTTAAGGGCAGCTATTATTAGCTGCATCCGACGTTCGCCATGCCCCCCACTCACCGCCGCTTCCTGGCTCTTCTTGTCCTGCGTTGACATACCACTGATTCAGCCAGATTTTGCCGTTATGCGATACGCGGGTACATTTCACCGGGTAGGCGATCCGCGGGTTATACGCTTCTGAGCTGTCATCAGGAATATCAGGTAACTGTGGTTTTTTCACCGTTACGGTGATCTTCTCAGCGCTCACGCTTCCGTCTTTGCCCGTGACGGTTAACCAGTAGGTTGCTTCTCCGTCTGTATTGGCAGGAATGAGTGCCCGGGCGGTAGGCCCTGAAACTTCACGTACCCAGCCTCCGGCATGTTTCTCCTGTAGCCAGAATGTGCCAGTACTGTTTTTGTCGATAGTCCATTTCCAGGAGACGGCATTCTTGCTGGCGCTCCCGTCTAACTGGTACGCACGGGAAGAATCGGTCGTGCCGGTAACGGTAAAGCTTTCTCCCGGCACTGCCTTTACCTCCTCCTGCTCTTCCTCTTTGAGTTCCAGAATCCTGGCTACCGCTTTTGCCATATTGGGGTGAGTACCTACTTTCGCTGAATCCCCCGCAGCTAAAGGTGTACCGGTTTCCTGGAGAATGGAGCGCATCTGTTGAGGCGTGACGGTGATATTGTGCGCTTTTGCAATGGCCGACAGGCTGGCGACCACGCCTGCGATAATCGGGTTCGCGGAGGACGTGCCGGAGAAACTTGAGGTGTATTCCGCATTTTTTATGCTATGCAAACCGCCGTAACCCGTAGTAACCACATCCCAGCAGCCCCAGCTGGCGCTGGTCACACGTGAGCCATAGGTGCTGAAAGAGGCTTTTTTGCCATTGTTTGCACAAAACGCGCCCGCAATGATCGCGCCGGAATCCCGCTTTTTAACGTCAAATTTTCCATTAAATCCGGCGTGATCGAGGTTGATATTGCCATTGCCTGCCGCCTGAATCACGTGCACGCCCTTATCCGTCAGCGCTTTTATCACGTCATAATAGGCTGGAGCGTTTTCCTGGGGAACATAGCAAGAGGAGGTGCAACCTGTCACATCTCCTCCGCCGGTCTGCATACCAATTTGCACTACATCTCCTGCCTGGAGTCTGGGGATCATATTGTAGAGATTATTGGCCTGCCATTTGACGTATCCCATACGGGCGTTCCACGTCAGGCCTTTGATGCCCGCATTGATATCTTTCGCCGCCATAATCCCGACGGAGCTGGTGTCGTGATCTTCGCCTGGCGTATAGCGCTTATCACCTTCATGGAAATCGATCGGCGGCAAATTCACATGGCTGGTATTCCATGCGTTGTTTTCCATCGAGACCAGCGAAATGCCGCTACCATCGTGCCCTGAATACTGACTTACGCTGTCGCGATTTACCCCACCCATATAGTAGCCGGGCCGTTTTTCATCTGGCGATTTGGTGTAATCCTGCAATCCACGAAAATCCGGGACGGTGGCCTGGCTGGTACTGTTCAGGGCATAGCTCAGCCCGGAATAGGGCGGCAGGTCGGGAACAGTGACCCCCTTTTCCAGCGACACCGGCATGGATTCCGGGTAAGCCAGCTCAATATCTTGTCGCGCCGCCAGTTCATTAATTACGTCATTGATATATGCCGCGTCATGTTGCTTATCGGCTGGCAGGGCTATACGTAAATAACGGTTAAAGCCGTAGCGTTCATTAAGCGCATCCATCTCGCTTAATTCACTGCTGCGCAAATGATTTGCCGTAAATAACGGACTCACGGCGAGGGTACTGTCGCGTAATGAAAAGGGTGAAGACTTATTAAGCGTTGTACCGGGTTTTAATTTCACGATAACGGAGAGATACGAAGTGCCTTCCCAGGCTTGCTCGTGCGTGACGGAATTTTGCGCAAAAGCGGGGGCACTCAATAGTGCACAAATAAGCAGGGCCAGTCCAGTTTTATTCATGTCAACGATCTTCCTTATTAAATGACATCCAGAGTATTGATGGGATCATCCTGCCATGAGGGGAAAACCTGCATAAGAAGACGGTCAGCAATAAAATTGCGAGGTGTCTGTTCCATGTTAAGAATTACCTGCTCCGGAAAATATACGGCTGAAGTTGGGCTGAGAAATTTATGAAGCAGGCTGAAAGAGTTGTTAAACATCAACGCCTAAGCATTGAATTTAATGAGGGACGGAAAATCTCATGATCATCTCCTGATTACTGTATGGAGTTTAGGAATTATCTGGATCTTAATATCGCTAACCAGGGAGTTTAATTAATTAGGGATGCGTCACAATGCCCAGTGTTTCGTACTGTTCTTTACGTCAAAAATTATCCGTGTGGATAATCCTTTTACATTATTTATTTTCCATCTTTTTGCTCACGGTTCCCCCCGTCGCGCGGGCGCAAACTGAAACTCACGCAACCATTGAAAGCGAAAGCAATCAGCCCCTGCGGGATAAAATGGCTGGCATGTGGGGAAGCGCCCAACAAAACGGCGCGGGTGATGCCCTGCGCGGTGCGGCAAATAGCGAGGTGAATGCCGCGTTAACCCAGGAAGTGGAAGCGTGGTTAAACAATATCGGCGGGAAAGCTCGCGTTAAGGCAGATGTCGGTATTGGCGGGAGCGATAGCCGCGATTTCGGGCTGGACTATCTGTGGCCGGTTAAAATCTGGCAACACGACATTCTGTTCACTCAGATGAGCGCACACCGCTGGAACGAGCGCGATATCCTTAACGTTGGCCTGGGCTGGCGGCATACCTTTAACCCGCATCTGATGGCGGGTGGAAACCTCTTTTTCGATCAGGATGTCACGCGCCACCATAACCGAATGGGGGCAGGCGCCGAGCTGTGGAGCGATGGGATTCGTGCGTCCGCGAACTACTACCTGCCCCTGAGCGGCTGGCGTCATTCTGACGACAGCATGTTTAATGACGATCCCGACCGCTATGAACTGTATGAACGTGCCGCCCGCGGCTGGGATCTCAATCTGGAGACGGCCCTTTCACAGCACGTCGCGCTTAAATTGGGCTGGTTCCAGTGGTATGGCGACAAAGTGGACGTTAACGGCAGCCGCAGCGAAGCCAGCCACAATCCTCACGGGCTTAACCTCGGGCTTAAGTGGCAACCTGTGCCGCTGGTAGGGGTCAGCGCGGAGCAGAGCATGATTAGTGGGCAGCGGGATAACTTCTCTGTGGGGCTGAATTTCCACTGGGAGTTTGGCCGAAAACTTTCCGAGATGCTGGCAAGTGAAAATGCGGCGGCTTTGCCATCGCTCATGCAGTCCCGCACGGAGTTCGTTACCCGTAATAACAACATCGTTCTCGCCTATAAGCAGGAAGAAAAAGACAGACGTCTCTATTTCAGCCCGACGGAAAAAACCACGCAGGCTGGCGTGCCTTTGCTGCACGCGGTGAAAGGTGGGCAGGGGGGCGTCATTCGCTACACCTCCTCCAGCACGGCGATCGCGACCGTGGAGCCGGGCAGCGGACTGGTGAATCCAACGCATCGGGGCGATGTCACCATCACAGCGACGGAAACGTCACCTGTCGATCCGGAGCACGTATTAAGTTCCGCCAGCTATCACCTGACCGTGACGCCGGGCGATTTTGCCCCTTCCGTCGAGGGCGTTGCCATTAAGGGGGACATGTCCCCGGGCCAGATCCTGGAGGGGAGTTATCTCTATAAAAGCAATGAAGGGGAGGATGAAGACCCTGAACAAACCCGGATGCGTTGGTATGACGCAGATTCAGGCGAACTGCTCAAGGAAGGGAGTGCTACGTATGAGGTGCAAACGCGTGATATGGCCCGAAGCGTGGTCTTTGAAGTCACACCGTTCAACAAAAAAGGGATACCAGGGGAGAGCGGAACGGCGAAAGTTACCGGGAGCGCAACGATAACCACCCTGCGTATCGATCATCTGCTTTCACCCGGTGAGATCCGCCGTGACGGCAGCGTGAAGTTCTTCGAAGAGAGTCACGGTGCGTTGCTGGTGTTAGCCGAGGTGAAAGACGGTCAGGGCTCCCCTCTGACCGATCAGATGGTGTACTGGCAGAGCAGGAACTCGCTTGGCTCGTTGTCGCAAAACAGCGTACGCACCGATGAGCACGGTCAGGCGCTGGTAAAAATAGAAAACATCATGGCGGATGGTGAAGATGAAATTACGGCCTCGCTGATCCCGCCAGGCGGGATCCAGACCCAGAGCACCGCCAATGATAACAATGTTCAGCAGGAGAAGATGGCGCTGGTGGTCGATTTTGCCCACCCGCTTGCCATCCGCTTCGTGGCCTCTCCCGAGCGCGCAGAAGTTGCCACGGAAAAGACGTTCACTATTGAAGTTACCGATCAGGATGGTAAGCCTCTGACGGTTGAGAAGAACGTCACGTGGAGCAGTAACGGTGAAACCCTGAGCGGCAAAACGGATAGCGAGGGAAGAGCATCCATCGCGCTTATCGCGCCGCAAAAAGCAGCAGAGAAGTGGGTGGTGAACGCCACGGTAGATACCGTGAGTAGCCCGTCAGCGCCCGTAAGCCTTGAGCCAGGGCCGGTGGAAAAAGTTGTGCTGGACGTCCCGGAAAACGCGGTCGCAGGCAGTCAGGATAAAACCGTCAGCGCGCAGCTGTATGACCGGTTTGATAACGCGGTTATCAGCCGTAAGCAGGCCATCACCTGGCGGATAGAAGGGAGTCAGTTCCGGGAAGCGCCTACCGGAGACAGCGATGAGCACGGTATTGCCAGTGCAACCGTAGTAGTACCTGAAAAAGCGCCAACGCAGGTGAAAGTCTCCGCCGGTGATGAGCAGAAGATCGTCAATGTGACTGTCGGGAAAGTGAATCATGTTGAGCTTAAAGGTACCCCAGATACGCTGAATGCCAATGGGAGCAGCACTTCGACGCTGACCGCCATCGCGCTGGATGAGCACAACAATAGCGTACCGGACGCACCCGTAACGTGGTCGTTAATCACGCAGCAGTTTGGCGCGCTAAGCAACGCGATCGAAAAAACCGATGCAGAAGGCAAAGCGACGGCCACGTTTACGACCGCATCCGCGGGGGGCAATGCGCAAATAGAGGTCGATATTGGCGGCAAAAAACAAGCGACGCAGCTGACGCTCAACGGTTACCCGATTATCCGCAGCATCACGCTGAACCAAACCGCCGGGCTGAAGGTGGGCGATACGGTAAGCGTGGAAAAGGTGGACGTGGAGCAGAACGGCGGCGGTGAGGTGACGCTGAGCTACCAGTGGCACCGTGACGGTGGCGCGATCGATGCCGCCACGTCAGACAGTTATCACCTGACGGAGCAGGATACGGGTGCGACTCTCTTTGTGGTGGTGACCGCGACCAACGAGGCCAAAAATGAAGGCGATAAGGCGTCGTTGAAAACGGAGCCGGTGGTCGGGAAGGCGTCAGATGTTACGGTAGCCGCCAGCGCGGACAGCGTGGATGCGAACGGGCTCAACACCATTACCTATACCGCCACGGCGAAGGATCGCTTCGGCCGTGCGGTGGTGGGCGAGGCGATTGTCTGGGACATCGACAAGCCGGAGCTGGTGAGCCGGGGAGAGGCCAGCGCCGTCACCGGTACAGGAGGCACGGGAACGATGATCGTCACCGCGAAAAATACCGGCGGAAACATCACGGTGAGCGCCACGGTCAACGGCAAGAAGGGCGAGTCCGGCGTGGCGCTGCAGGGGATTCCGACGATCAAAAGCATCACGCTGAACCAAACCGCCGGGCTGAAGGTGGGTGACACGGTAAGCGTTGAGAAGGTGGACGTGGAACAGAACGGCGGCGGTGAGGTGAAGCTGAGCTACCAGTGGCACCGTGACGGTGGCGCGATCGACGGCGCCACGTCGGAAAGTTATCACCTGACAGAGCAGGACACAGGGGCAACGCTGTTTGTCGCGGTAACCGCTACCAACGCGGCCAAAAATGAGGGCTATAAGGCGTCGTCAAAAACGGAGCCGGTCACCGGGAAAGCGTCAGCCGTGACGGTCACTGCCAGTGCGGCCAGCGTGGAAGCTAACGGGCTGAACACCATTACCTACACCGCCACGGTGAAGGACCGCTTTGGCCGTGCGGTAGTGGGCGAGGCGATTGTCTGGGATATCGACAAACCGGAACTGGTGGCTCGGGGGGAGACCAGCACCATCACCGGAACCGGAGGCGTGGGGACAATGACCGTCACCACGAAAAATACCGGTGGAACCATCACGGTGAGCGCCACGGTCAACGGCAAAAAAGGCGAATCCGGCGTGGAGATTTACGGCGCGCCGTTGGTGACAGACCTGCATATCTCCGGCACGCCGAAGGTGGGGCAGACCCTGAGTGCGGAATACACCTTCTCGGCAAACGGGAGCGGTGCGGATGCGTCCACCTACCAGTGGCAGTGGAAGGACGGAGAGACATGGAAGAATGCGGCAGCCGCTGGCAATACGGCACGAACGTTCACGCTGCCAGACAGCTATGCGGGCTACAGCGTGCGGGTGGTGGTGACGCCGAAGGGCAGCAGTCACCCGTCGCTGACCGGAACGTTACAGGAGAGCCAGGCGGTGACGGCTTACGGCACGCCAGCGGTGGAGGACGTGCGTACATCCGGCACGCCGGAGGTAGGACAGACCCTGAGGGCGGAATACACCTTCAAGGCGAACGGAACCGGTGCGGATGCTTCAACCTATATCTGGGCGAGGTATGAGAAAACCAGCTGGATGCCGATCGAGGGGGCCAACGGCCAGGAATACACCCTCCAGGCGGGAGACGCGGGTTACAGCATTAAAGTAACGATAATACCGGAGGGCAGCAGTCAGCCGTCTCTGGTCGGGGCGGTGCAGCACAGCCCGGCATTAGATGTTTACGGTGCGCCATCGGTGACAGATCTGCACATTTCCGGCACGCCGGAGGTGGGGCAGACCCTGAGGGCGGAATATACCTTCACGGCGAACGGAAGCGGTGCCGATGCCTCAACCTATATCTGGGCGAGATATGAGAAAAGCAGCTGGATGCCGATCGAGGGGGCCAACGGCCGGGAATACACCCTTCAGGCGGGAGACGCGGGTTACAGCATTAAGGCGGTGGTGACGCCGACGGGCAGCAGCCAGCCAGCACTGGCCGGAGCGGTACAGAGCAGCCCGTCGGTAGACGCTTATGGGGCGCCGTCGGTAACCAATCTGCACATCTCCGGCACGCCGAGGGTGGGGCAGACCCTGAGGGCGGAATACACCTTCTCGGCAAACGGGAGCGGTGCGGATGCGTCCACCTTCCAGTGGCAGTGGAAGGACGGTGAGACCTGGAAGAATGCGGCCGCCGCTGGCAATACGGCACGCACGTTCACGTTGCCGGACAGCTATGCGGGCTACAGCGTGCGGGTGGTGGTGACGCCGAAGGGCAGCAGTCACCCGGCTCTGGCCGGAGTGGCGCAGGAAAGTTCAGCGGTCGAAGTATATGGCGCGCCGTCGGTGTCGGGCCTGAAGATTTCCGGCACGCCGAAGGTAGGGCAGACCTTGAGGGCGGAATATACCTTCAAGGCGAACGGAACCGGTGCGGATGCTTCAACCTATATCTGGGCGAGATATGAGAAAACCAGCTGGATGCCGATCGAGGGGGCCAACGGCCGGGAATACACCCTCCAGGCGGGAGACGCGGGTTACAGCATTAAAGTAACGATAATACCGGAGGGCAGCAGTCAGCCGTCTCTGGTCGGGGCGGTGCAGCAAAGCCCGGCATTAGATGTTTACGGTGCGCCATCGGTGGCAGATCTGCACATTTCCGGCACGCCGGAGGTGGGGCAGACATTGAGGGCGGAATATACCTTCAAAGCGAACGGAACCGGTACGGATGCTTCAACCTATATCTGGGCGAGATATGAGAAAACCAGCTGGATGCCGATCGAGGGGGCCAACGGCCGGGAATACACTCTTCAGGCGGGAGACGCGGGTTACAGCATTAAGGCAGTGGTGACGCCGACGGGCAGCAGCCAGCCAGCACTGGCCGGAGCGGTACAGAGCAGCCCGTCAGTAGACGCTTATGGGGCGCCGTCGGTAACCAATCTGCACATCTCCGGCACGCCGAAGGTGGGGCAGACCCTGAGTGCGGAATACACCTTCACGGCAAACGGGTCCGGGACGGACGCCTCCAGCTTCCAGTGGCAATGGCAGGATGGTGCAACATGGAAGAATGCTGCAGGCGGCACGGCAAGAACGTTTACGCTGCCGGACAGCTATGCGGGCTACAGCGTGCGGGTGGTGGTAACGCCGAAAGGCAGCAGCCAGCCGTCGCTGACCGGTGTGGTACAGGATAGTCCGACGATGGCAGCCTATGACGCGCCGTCGGTAACGGGCCTGAGGATCTCCGGCACGCCGAAGGTGGGGCAGACCCTGAGGGCGGAATACACCTTCACGGCAAACGGGGCCGGTACGGACATCTCCAGCTTCCAGTGGCAGTGGCAGGATGGTGCAGCATGGAAGAATGCCGCAGGCGGCACGGCAAGCACGTTTACGCTGCCGGACAGCTATGCGGGTTACAACGTGCGGGTAATGGTAACGCCGAAGGGCAGCAGCCAGCCGTCGCTGACCGGTGCGGTAAAGAACAGCCCGGCGGTAGCGGTGTATGGTATGCCGTCTGTGACGGGGCTAAGGATCTCCGGCACGCCGGAGGTTGGGCAGACCCTGAGGGCGGAATACACCTTCACGGCAAACGGGGCCGGTACGGACGTCTCCAGCTTCCAGTGGCAGTGGAAGGATGGCCAGACGTGGAGGAATGTTGCAGGCGGAACGGCAAAAACGTTCACGCTGCCGGACAGCTATGCGGGCTATGACGTGCGGGTGGCCGTGACGCCTAAAGGTTCAGGGCAGCCGTTATCTGGCACTCAGGCCTTTAGTGGAGCTGTTACCATAAGATCTAAGCCTGCGCCTTTCGTTACAAACCTGGGTTACAGCGGCAGTACCGGAGCCTGTAACAGAATAACGGCAACCTACACCTACAACGCTAATGGCGGTGCATCTGAAGGCAACACGATATTTCAGTGGAAGTGGGGAAGCACCGTCGTTTCCAACATAAAAAGCGTTACTTTAGGCTATTGGGGGGAAGTCACGCTTTATGTGACGCCAGTTAATAAGGACGGTATCAGAGGAAAGACGGAATCAAAAACGTTTAAAAATACGGGCTTAAGTAGCTGTGATTGGTAAACACGTTAATTCATTCTGAGGTGTTTTTGTAAACAAGGGGGCATAAGCCCCCTGAACTCTACCTGTCGAATATTTTACAAAGTGCAGGGCTAAAATTCATGAATAATGTCTATCCTGAAAAGCAAGCATCAATACTCATTGGCGATGCCGCCACGCAATTATCCTTGCAGGGGATTAATATTGATCATGTTTCGCTTAGTTATTATCTGGGTAAAAAACTTGAGTATGCCCGGAGTATTAATGATTGCTTGTACGCTGAAGTCATATGTATTGCGCTATCAATGTTGAAGGAAAACACTAAGTCATCCGGGCAGTGCTGCTGTAAATATAAGGAATGGATTGAGGTATGACTTGATTAAGGGATGGGCTTATTACGTTTTCAGATCTGCCTTTTACTGTCTCGGGCGATTTTCACTTCTTCAGCAAAATCCAGTGCTTCTTTGTAATCAAAGCTACGCGTTTTGGCATTATGCCTGCCCGGTAACGGTGCCGGTATTTTCACCCCGAACAGCTCACCCGTCGTCATGAGCGCATACACTAATTCAGCCTCGGTGACATCGGCCATTTTCGCCAAAACATTCGTCCTGATACAAAAACTTAACTTCACGTCTAGTCCTCCGTTTGCAAAAGATTTTCAGTCATGTTGCCTTCTGTAAAAATCGATAACGCTGTCGAGATTGGGTCGCATAAAGTTCATGGCATCAATGGTTTCGCACCAGCCCGACAGGGATTCATTTGCTTTTACATACCATGCATGCTGCTCGCTTCGGGTGTGATGACCCGTGATCAAAACAAGCATGTCGGGTTTAATTCTTCTGATGAACTCCAGATACTTCACCAGATGCGTCTTCGTGCCAAACGTGTCAGCATCGATAATGCACAGTATTTTATCTCTGGCGATAAAATAAAATCGCGCTATTTCTTCAAGCCCTTTTTCGAATAAAAAAGAGTTTGTTCGCACGCAAACCCGAATTTTTTCATGAGTCTGTTTAATTGATGGTTCCATCTTATGTCTCGCTCGTCAGGGTATAATATATGAGATGGCTATTAAGCCTACTATTCCAGCCTGAATAGTAGCAAGGCATTATATTCATTCCTCAGAATAAAATAAGACGGTGCTGGTCTTCTGATTAATAAGAATCTTCTCTGTATCTATGAGTTAAAAATAAATAAACGATGATTTTATCTGGTGATATGTTTTACGGCCTGACGCATTAAGATATGGTCACTGTTGCGTAAACTTGTTGTTTTTATTTTTCTCAAAGAGGACATTTTCATGACAAAGACCGTCGTAGCATTAGCCATGCTTAGCGCTTTTTCAACGGCATCAGTATTTGCCAGTGATTATGCGCGTATGATTAATATTGAAAACCCTGACCATCTGAAAATCAGGGTTCAGAATGCTATTTATGAAGAGGGTTACGATAGCGATTTTATTCCTCATGTCTGGTTTGGTAACGAAGATAACGGCGTGATGAATATCATTGTCGATAATGGTGCGGTGCTGAACGAATCTATTGAAAACGGCCTTAACTGCAACTATGCCATGATTGTCAGTAAAGACAACGGCGTCAACTTACAGGCAAACGGGAAAAACTGTCGTTATAAGAAAAAGAGTTACCGTTCCATTAACTCTCCGGTGATCACCATTATTAATGATTCATCTTTAACGCTTCGGCCCTATTTTTCCGTTAACGGGAATGACTTTTTTGCTGCCGCCAGCACGATCATCCCCAACGGGATCCGCATGTTCACCGGGGACAGTGGCGACTGGAAAAAACAGGGCGTTCGCCACGGGGATAACCTGAAAGTGAAATTTAGCTACACGCTGGCAGAGTCGGGTTCGCAAAAAGAGGTCGTCTGCCCGTCTCTTGACACCTTAACGGAAAACCGACTTTATCGCCTTCAGGGCGGTGAGCAAAATGCGCTCTGCGTCCTTGAGAGTAATGAGATTCACATTAAAAACGATCGTATTGTTGCCGGATGGAACAAACCTCTGACCAAAGCAGAGCTGCTGCAACGGATCGAAGCCACCGCCGCAGACGATGACGTCATCATAGATATGCCAGATGACAAATACATGGCGCTCTTTACCCAGCCGGATGAATATAAAATCCCGCTGAAAGCAGGGGACGCAAAGGCGACCATTACCTTAGTGGTTAGCAAAGTGACTGTTCCCGTCGCGCAGTAAAAAGGCCGTCTATTAGCGAAGCGGGCAGGCAGCATCTCACAGAGCCTGTTGCCTGCCCTATTCGTGCCGTTACGCCGGGCAGATCAGACTACGTGACAGGGACATCAGGTCTCGCCACATCATTGCATTAGCGACCACAAGCCGCAGGCAGCGGGGCCTGCGGATCGCTCTCTACCTGAAATTTCCAGTCGTAATACGTTTTTGCTTTGGCAAACTGTTTTGGATCGTGACGAAAGCCGACTTTTTTCCGTGGCGTACCCTTTCCGAGACTGCGCACGCCAATCCAGCGTCCCTGAGGATCGAGGATCATCCCCCAGTTTTTACTCCCGGTTAGCGGGTCGGCGTAGTGCTGGCGCAGGTGATAAAGCGGTTTTCGCCCGCGTTTATCAATAAGCAGCTGTTCGAAACGCACGGGAAAACAGCCATCACCGTTGCCGCGGTAGGCCTGTATCGCCGCGCGGATTTGATCGCCGCGAAATAAAAGCTCAGCCTCCTGTTGCGCCTGATAACGCATCTGCACCTCATCGCGGCTTTTCAGCAGCGACAACGCCAGCGTGGAGAGCGCAATCAGCAGCAGCAGATAGGTAAAACCTCCCTGTTGTTTAATCGAACGCATCGCGATGATCCTGACCGGGTTTAGGTGGCGTCTCGACGTCAATAATTTGCCCTTCGTCATCGGTCTTCGCCTCCCAGATATCGCGGCGGTTGGTGATGGGATCCAGCGGCATCTGGCGCAGATAACCGGCCTCGATCAGATCCTCCAGGCTGTACGGCCCCGCCAGGCGATCGCGGCGGTAGTGATCGATCGCGCTGCGCAGCGCATGCAGGTTATGCTCGCGCACCACCTCTTTGGCTCTGTCCGCGTGCTGGAAAAAACGTGGAGCGACCAGGGTCATCAATGTCGCGATGATCGCCATCACCACCAGCAGCTCGATGAGCGTAAAACCTTTTTCACCATTGCGCATAGGGCACTCCATTCAGACCGCTGGCCGTACTGGTACTACTGACATCAAACACGTCTTTCCCGCCGCCGCTGAAATCGCCGGGTGGCTGCGTGGATGCGCGTAACCGCCAGGTCTCTTCATCATTTTTTCCCTCGCAATCGCACATCGGATCGCGCGGTATATGGCGCAGGAAGTAGATCATCGCACCAGTGGGCGATGTCTTATCCCGGACACCTTCCACCAGGCTTTTTAGTGTCGGCGGATATCCCGATTCGCTGGTTTTTTTCTCAATGATGCCGTCCACGCTTGCCTGGTGATAACGGTCAATGGCATCGCGTAGCGTGCGCAGCGACTCACGTAGCTGCGTCTCCTGCTGCCGCTGATGGTAGTTACGCATCAGCGGCGCAGCGGCAGCGGCAAGCGTGGCGAGTAGCGCCAGCGTGACGATCATCTCAATCAAGGTAAAACCGCGCTGGCGCTGCATTACGATGCTCCGTTTTCCGTCTCTGAC
Organism: Enterobacter cloacae complex sp. P38RS; assembly: GCF_014930775.1. Lineage (NCBI taxonomy): Bacteria > Pseudomonadati > Pseudomonadota > Gammaproteobacteria > Enterobacterales > Enterobacteriaceae > Enterobacter > Enterobacter cloacae complex sp. P38RS. The sequence goes on along the minus strand of NZ_JADBRS010000018.1, from coordinate 92,004 downwards.
TCATCGAGGATCGGTGGCGGCAGCGTGGCCGCCCGGTCAGGGAAATGGGCCGGCGGCGCTAGCGCCGGTGCGGTAAACCCGCTGCCCGGCTCGTCGTGCTGCAGGTCGCGCAGTTGAATGCTGTCGCCCGTTAAATCGTCGCTGCCCATCTCAATGGTACTGACGTGGCTTCCCGGTAAATCGAGGTTGCGCTCAATGGTCGGCGTAATTAACAGCACCACCTCCGTGCGCTCTTTGTTGTCGGAATTGCTGCTAAACAGGCGGCCCAGCCCCGGAATGTCACTTAATAACGGCGTTCCTTTTTGGATCGTGGTTTCATCCTGCTTGATCAGCCCTGCCAGCATCTGGGTCTCGCCGTTCATACTGCTGAGCGTGGTATTGGCTTCGCGTTTCGTGGTGCGGTAATACTTTGCTCCGTTCTCACCGGGTTCTTCGGCGCCCAGGGCACTGAGCGTGAACTTCACCTCCATTGAGATATTGTCATCCATACTGACTTCCGGGGTGACTTCCAGCTTCAGGCCAACGTCCTGATAATCCACTTTCTGTTGCGAAATCCCGTCATTGACGGTTGTGGTCAGTACCGGGATCGTTTGACCAATATCAACCAGCGCTTTTTTATTGTTTTTCACCCGGATCCGCGGGTTGGCCAGCACTCTGGCGTTGCTCAACACCTTTTTCATATCAATGGTCATATTGTCGATATCGACCATGATATTTTTGGCGCTCAGGTCGCCCAGCGGGATCCCGCTTCCCTTTAAATCACCTTCTTTACTTTTCGCAAAACCCGCACTGATGGTTTGCGGCAGCTTCACGCCAAGCGCTTCGAGATCGTTGGTATTTACTTCCAGCACCTCAACGGCCAGCGTGACCTCCGCTTCAGGCCGGTCGAGCGTCACTAACAGGCGTTCCGCTTTTTCCACGTTCTCTTTTGGCCCGCGCAGGGTGACGGAATTGGTTCGCTCATCAACGTGCACATCCTTCAGCTTGACCATATTGCGCAGGGCGACGTTGACCTCTTTTGCTTTCGCATAACCCAGGAAGATGGTTTTGACGACCACGTCGCGGTAGATCTTCTCTTTTTGCGCGGTGGCGGGGTAGATCAGCAACGTATTGCTGTTCAGCACCTTCTTCCGCAGGTTATTCGACAACAGCAGCACGTTGATAGCATCTTCCGCAGTGGTGCGTTTGGCTATCAGGCTGCCGGTAGTGCTGGAGGAAATATCTTTGTCAAAAATGATATTGACCCCGGTCATCTGGCTGATGGTGTTAAAGATGGCCATCAGGCTGTGCTCGCGAAAATTAAGCGCTATCGTTTTTTGCAGTTCCCGGTTCAGACGCTGCTCCGGCTGGTTGATCCGCGACACCTCACGCATCAGGTGATCGCGCAGCGCGCGCGCCTGGGGCCAGTTGGGATCTTCTTCCAGTACCTGCTGGATTTTGTGCAGCGCGCGTGCCGGGTCGCGGGTGCTGTTAGCCACCGCCTCCTTATACAATGCGTCCAGCGCTCTACGGGCATCGAGTTTGCGTAAGCCTTGCAGGGCGCGCAGGTTGCCGGGCTCATAGGTAAGCGCATCGCGCCACATTTGCGTCGCCAGGGTGTAATTGTTCTGACGCACCGCGAGATCGGCGTTTTTCAGGTAGTCATTGACCAGCTTTTTGCTGATGTCAGCCTGCTCGGCGCGAAGCGCAATATCCTGTGGGCTGGCGATGCGCTGTTGGTCTATCTCCTTAAGCCGCTTAACCAGCACCTGCGGCGAGGCGGTCACTGATTCCCGGACCGGAGGCGCCGCACGTTGTGCACAGCCGCTCAGTAGCGCGCATGACAACAAAAAAGTGAGAGCAATTGTTTTTTTCATGATTAATGTGTCGGTTCCGATTGCAGCTCATCCAGTTCCAGCCGCTGCTGGCTATGGGTGGGCTGCCATTCAAACAGGAGGTGGTCGTTCGCCACCGCTTTTAAAATCCAGTTGTTAACCGGCGAACTGCCGATCCAGATCCTGCCGTCCGCCCTGCAGCGCTCGCAGACCGGCCAGGTCTCTTTGCCATCCGTCAGCACAACGATCCTCTGACGGTTTTCCCACCAGGCACCGAGGAGCTGAAGCGGTAGCGGCGGTGCGGTTGGTGTCGCCTCTTCAGGCCGATCGTTTTCCGGCGGCTTTTCTGCTGCGTCTTGCGCCCTGCTATGTGGCGTTGAAAAGAGATCGATGCGCGTTGCGTGAGCCGTCTCCGGCTTTGCTGGCGCGGGGCGCGGGCGTGAGACCGGCTGCGCCTCAAGCGGCGCTTGCGATATCTCGTCATCGGCAAACTGGCTCCAGAAAACAGCACCGGCGGTCAGCACCAGCGCTAGCTGTAAATAGCGCGGCAGTTTCATGGCGACTCCTTCAACAGGCGAAGCTGCACGGTGGCGCTGAGCTGGCTTTCCGATGGCCCGGCGCGCCGCAGGCTTAGCTGCTCAATGCGTAACGGCAAAGTGCGGCTTAGCGTTTCCAGGGCGTCCATCAGCGGCAGATATTCACCGCGCAGCGGAATATCCAGCCGTAGCGCGGTTTTGCCGTCGTCGTTTTCCAGCTGATAGCGGCTGGCGTCGACCTTCATCCCTCGGCTCCTGAACTGCTCAAAAATGAGCCTGACCTGCTGATATTCTCCGAGGCTGATGCGGCTTTGCAGTTCCGGCTGCTGTTTATCCAGCGGCAGCGTGGTTTGTAGCTGCGCCTGGATCCGGGCAAGGTTCTCCTGCAAATGGATGGTGTGCGGCCGCACGCCGCCAAGCCATAACAGCAGCAGTCCTGCGGGCAGCCCGGCGAGCACGAGCGGAACCGTTCCGATGCGCCCGGCAAATAACGCCGCCTGCCAGCGCAGCACGGCGGGTTTATTCTGAAGCCGCATGGTGCGCCTCCGTCGTCACCTTGACGTCGAGTACCGCGTTAATCGGCCAGGCAGGATCGCCCTGCGCCGACTGGCGATGGTTCTCAAGCACCACATGCGCCGGCAACTGCTGTAGCCGCTCGCTAAAGGCGAGCAGGGCGTCAAGATTGCCTGCATTCACCGTAAGCCGCGCATCGCCTTTACTGGCAATGACGTCAATACTCAGGAGCGCAATATCAGGCGTCAGTACGCTGCCGATGTTGTCCAGCAGCTTGATGGCCGGTGGGACGGCCTGCAGTTGCTTAGCCTGGCGCAACCGGCGCTGCTCCGCTTCACGCAGCTGGCGCAGCACCTGCTGCCGTTGGGCGAGCTGCTGCTGTATCTGCGACGTCTCCAGCTCAAGGCGCTGGTGCTCAAACAGGCCATACATCACGGCACCGGTGAGCGGTAAACAGAGGAGTCCGGTTAACAGCAGCGTGCGTACGGCCCACGGGGAACTACGCGTAAACAGCGGCGTCATGAGGACTCTCCTGTAGCGCGACTTCCTGGTGATGCTCACCGTCGGTATGAATGACGTAGCCAGGACAGTCCTGCATTCCGCTTAGCCGGGCGATAACCCGCAGCTGGGCGTCCATCTCCTGCTGTGGCAGGGTGAGTGTCCAGACGTCGCGCCAGCTGTGGTGCTGACGGCTGGCAATCCGGCTATGGTGGGGGCTCATCGCCACAAACAGGCCGTTTTCCGGCAGTGCGGCGGCGAAGTGGCTAAACAGCTTTTGAAACGGCGTGACAACACCGCGAAAACGCAGCCGCTCCCGACGCGCCAGCGCGACAAGCAGGTGCCAGCAAGGTTGCTTCAGGCACGCGGCCAGCGCTGACTGCTGCCAGTTAAGGGTCTCGAAGCGCACCTGCCAGTCAATGGGCGGACTCGCGCGAAGAACCGCCTGCTGTCGGGCGAGCCGGAGCAGTTCCTGCGGTGTGGTCACGCCGTCATGCCAGGGCTGAATTAAAAACGTCAGATCGTCGGTATCGAGGTGAAACTCCACCGCGTCACGCCACGGTAAGACGGAAGGGCGCTGGCGCAGCAGCGTTTCGAGCGCGGCTTCAAGAGGCTCATCTGGCCGGCGTTCATGGGTGGCGAGAACCACGTTGTTGCGGCGCAACCGCACGGCATGAGGCCAGATATCGCACTGCCAGGTGTTAGTGAGTGATAACACGGTTCACCTCCTCCCAGGTGGTTTTGCCTTCGACCACGGCGCGCAGCGCGATGGTCGAGAGCGGAACAAAACCGTCATTCAGCGCCACTTCCTTTAGCTTGCGCCGGGGCGATCGCGCCAGCATTGCCTCTTTCATCGCATCGCTGAAATGCAGCACTTCCGCCAGCGCCAGCCTGCCGCGAAAACCGCTGTCGCGGCAGGTATCGCAGCCTCGCCCTCGACGCCAGCGGGGCGTGAGCTGCTGCAGCGGTCCGGATTGCCACGCCGCGAGAAGGTCATCTGTGGGCGTGGTGTCATCAATACAGTCCGGGCAAATCTGGCGCACCAGCCGTTGCGCCACGACGCCGTTAAGGGCGGTGATCAGGCTGGCGGGCTCCACCTGCATATATAAAAAACGTTCCAGTACGCTAAAGACGTCATTGGCGTGAACCGAGGAGAGCACCACGTGGCCGGTGAGCGCCGCCTGCACGGCAATGCCAGCGGTTTCACCGTCGCGGATCTCACCCACCAGGATGATGTCCGGGTCGTGACGCAAAATGGCGCGCAGGCCGCGGGCGAAGGTGAGCCCTTTTTTATCGTTGACCGGAATTTGCAGCACGCTGTTGAGCTGGTACTCCACGGGATCTTCAATGGTGATAATTTTGCATTCACCACTGTTGAGTTCGCTGAGTGCTGAATAGAGGGTGGTGGATTTCCCGCTCCCCGTTGGCCCGGTGACGAGCACCATACCGTGGGGCAGATGGGTTAACTGGCGAATCGCGCCCAGCGTGTGCTCATCAAAGCCGAGCGTCTCCAGGCGCAGGTTTTGATCGTGAGATTTATCCAGCACGCGCAGTACGGCATCCTCGCCATAGACGCCCGGCATAATGGACACGCGAAAATCGACGGGACGCTGGAGAATCAACGCCTTAAAGCGCCCGTCCTGAGGCGTGCGTCGTTCGGAAATGTCCATGCAGCTTAATACCTTGAGACGGGAGATCACCTGTTCCGCCTGCTGAAGTCCGGCGCAGTGGCGAATGCTGTGCAGGACGCCATCAATGCGGTACTTCACCATCAACCCATCCGCGACGGCACAAAGATGAATATCGCTGGCGCGGCTCTGCAGGGCATCAAACAGCGTGGCGTTAACCAGCTTAATGACGGCATGGGGTTCACTGGCGATGGCTGCTGGGGTGATCTCCAGCCACCGGGCCTCTTTATTCTCTTCACTCTGCTGCTGCTCCAGCTGATCGAGCGTGCGCTGCTGTTTTGCCAGTTCATCAAGGCGGGCATTAAGCTGAGAGAGCGGGGCGAGCGCGGGGAGCGCATTCACGTTATAAGCCCACTGGCGCAGTGCCAGTGAAAACGGATCGCCCAGCGCAACGTGGAGCTGACCGTTAACGCGCAGCGGCAATGCTCGCTGGCTGAGCGATTCGGTCAGCGGCACGGCTTCGAAATCCTCTTCGCTGTCGGCGAGCTGTGTGGGTGAGAGCGGCGTGAGCCCCAGGGAACCGGCGGCTTCTTCTAACGCGCCGGGGAAACTGTCCAGCAGTTCCGCCAGCGCCTGACAGCGCTGCTCGTCTGGCAGGTCGAAAAGGGGGTCTACAGACGGTGAGTGAGACATTATTGCAATCCTCCTGCCAGTTCAAAAATGGGCATGTACAGTAAAAACACGACGAGCCCAACGATGCCGCCAACGACCATCATCAGAATCGGTTCAAAAATTTTGCTAAAGGTTTCAATCGCGCGTTCCAGCGATTCGTCATAAAAAGCGGCGATCCGCTCGCACATGGCAGGCAGTTCGCCACTGCGCTCGCCGACCTGCAGCAGGCGGCTGGCGACAGGAGTCGTCATCTGCTGGGCTTCCAGCATGCGGGAGAGCGACTCGCCGGCGGCGACGTACCGGATAACCTGTTCAACCTGCTGACGATGCGTGGCGGGCAGGATCTCCCGGCTCAGCATTAACGCATCTGGCGCGGGAAGGCCGCCCTGTAACAGCAGGCCCAGCGTGCGGTAGAAACGCACCAGCACAGAAAGCTGATGCTGCTGGCGTAAGGCGGGAATGCGCAGCAACAAACCGAGCGCGCGCTGGCGCAGGCGCGGGCTGCGCACCGCCATCACGATGCCTGCGACCGCTGCCGCGCAACCGGCCAGCAGCAGCGAGCCATGGGTTTGCGTCAGGCGTCCCCACCAGAGGATAAGCTGTGCGCTGGCGGACGGGTTCTTCATCCCGTCAAACACCACGGAAAAACGCGGAATAATAAAGCCGAGCAGAAAGAACAGAATTATCCCGCCGGCGGCAATGACAATCGTCGGATAGAGCAGGGTTGATTTAATCCGCTTGCGCAGAATTTCCATTCTTGATTCGTAAAACTGAAAACGCTTTAGCGCCTCGGGTAAGTGTCCGGTTTGCTCAGAAGAGGCAACGGTGTTGATCAGCAGAGGCGGAAACAGTGCTGGTAGCGCCATCATCGCCTGGGAGAGTTGCGCTCCTTCGTAGAGCCTTTTAACCAGCGTATCCAGAACCAGCGAGGTGCCACCATCGCGGCTGCTTTCGCGCAGCGCTTCGACGGCCTCGACCACGACCAGCCCGGCTTCCAGCAGAGCGATAAGCTCCTGCAAGAACAGATTCAGTGGAAAGCGTTTCTCCTTGCGGGCGGGGCGTTCCTGTACCTGCAAAACGATGCCGCCGCCCGCAATAATGCGGGCGCTGGCATCATCAGGCGACGCGGCAAGTACGGTCTGATTGACGCGTTTCCCCCCCTGGAGGATGGTGACGGTATATGGTTTCATTTTGGCGACAGTGTATGGCTCTGCCTTTTAAGGCGGGCATAATGCGGAGCCACTTTTTTTATGTATTGTTGACGAAGCGCGCGGCGCTGGGGGGTATTTGCCGTTCCGGCGTTATACGCCCCCACCGCGTCCCAGGTATAACCAAAGCGCTGGATTTGACCTGCCAGGATCCAGGCGCCGGTCATGACACTTTGGCAAGGGTCGGTTAGCAGATCTTTTTGACTAATACGAAATTTACGCAGCGCATCGAAGTGAATGCTATTGATCTGCATCAGACCGACATCCATTGAGCCATCACGATTTTTGTTGATGGCCCGGGTATTACCGTTGGATTCCACTATCGCTATCGCCTGTAATAGCTCTGGCTCAATGCCGTAACGTTCTCCCGCCAGCTGCCAGCAATCGGCCCGGCAGGAAAATACGCTGAAGATAAACAGCGAATATATGGACAGGCGCAACATATTCAGAACCCGTAAGTGACAGGCTTACCGTCTTTACCGCCGGAGGTTATTTCGACTTCATTAATGGCGTCTTTTGTCCGGGCGGGGTTATGCCACTGGTACGGATTGCCCCACGGGTCTAACGGCACATGCTGGCTAAGATAAGGGCCATTCCAGTTTTGCGCGTTGGAAGGCTTTTCAGTCAGCGCTTTCAGACCTTGTGTTTCAGTTGGATAACTGCCGGTGTCGAGGCGATATTGCCCGAGTGCCTCAGCAAGCGAGCGCATCTGGCGCATGGCGGTTTTCTCCTTAGCCGAGTCGACATTTGAGAAGACTTTTGGCCCGACAAATCCTGCCAGCAGCGCAATAATCATCAGCACGACCAGCAGTTCAAGCAGGGTGAAACCACCCTGTTTTCGCATCACGTTTGTTGCATATTTCATTGAGAGCGTCCCTAGTTGGATAATAGTTGTGATTAATTCCTGAATTTTCCCTGATAAAAGAGCGGGAACACAGGTATGCCATCTTTTTTAATTGGTGAAGATGGGAAAATTAAATAAAGAAGCGTCTTACAGGATGCGAGAATTCTCCCGCGCTGTCGTTGAAGTATTTATTATAAATGCGAGAGATATTTCTTATTTAACGCGGAGGGTTTCCTGATTCACCACTCTATTATCCCCAACGATCTCGGCGCTAAAAAAAAAGACAATTTGCGAGGTAATCCACAGGACTATCATCACAAAGCAATAAGGAACTTTGATGAAAAAACTTACATTATCTCTGTTAATTGGTAGCGCACTAATGGCGCAGTCGGCTTTCGCGGCGCAGGCACCGCGAGCGGTCACCTATCTGACCTCCTGGGGCGTTCCGGTCGAGTCCGTTGAGGATATGAAAGAGGTGAAAGCGGATACGTTCCTGCTTTCATTTGGTGGCTGGGATGCTAGCGGTAAGCTGTCCAGTTCCGATAATATTGTTGCAGTACCACAATATGATCCCTGGTACATTAATGCGCCAGCCTATGTCGTGTGGAGTCAGCTGAAGCTGGCGCACCCGGAGAAAAAAATGATGCTGGCGCTCGGCGGCGAGACGTATTCCGCGATGTGGTCTTATCTGAATAACGCGCAAACGCGAGAAACGCTGGCGCAGAATCTGGTGAATCTGCTGAATACCAACTTCCCGGTATATAAAAAGAACCTGAAGCCGGAAGAGATGGTTGGGGAATGCCTGAGCGCCGACTGGCAAGGCAAATGTAATATGGCGAACTACCAAAAGGCGGGTACCGTTCAGCTTGACGGCATCGATTTTGACTTTGAAAAGCCCGATCGCGTCACGCCAGAGGAAAACGCAAACCTGCTGGATCTGGCTGAACGGGTTCGTAGCAAGCTCAATGCGTCCGGCAGCAAAAAGCTGCTGAGCCTGACCACCTATCACGTTGGTGCTGACCCGGAGAACTGCACCAACAGCGCGGTAACCGAGAATTGTTCCTTCGTTGAGGCGGCTCGCTCTTCACACCATGGCGAAGTTCTGCCGCTGCTGACGCAGGGGAAAAACGTTTTCGATTTCTTCAACGTCATGGCCTATGACGCCGGCCCACGCTTTAAGTATGACGTGGCGATGGCTAACTACGCCCGGGCGGTGGGTGATAAGAGCAAAATCGTTCTCGGTCAGACCATCAACTCCCAGTGGGGGCCAGAAGGTCGCTTTGTTGAGAACCGACAGAACAACGTAAACCGTGCGGGCTGGCAGGCGGAAAACGGCTATGGTGGGTTCTTTATCTGGACGTTGGGTTCAAACGATCAGCAGCTGTCCATCCCGCAGCAGGTTGACTATTTCAATGAAATGAAAGAGCGCGCGGACCTGATGTCGCCTGAACGCCCGCAGGATACCGTCGCGCCAACTGCGCCAGCAGGACTGAAGGTGCTGAACAATGGCTTGACTATCACCCTTGCCTGGCAGCCCTCCACCGATGACCGTGGCGTAGTGGGATATGACATCTACCGTAATGACATCAAAGTCGGGTCTTCAACGGACACCCAGTGGACCGATAATGCAGTAGAGACCGGCGGTGTGGTGTACCACTACAGCGTGAAAGCACGTGATGCAGCGAACAATATCTCTGAAAGCAGCAACGTGGTTAAGGTAGAAACCGTACAGGTCGAAGAGGGACGTCCTGACGCGCCAGGCGGCCTGGCCCTGGTTTCTTCGACGGAAAACAGCCTGACGGTGAAATGGAATGCGGTAGACAACGCGGTGAAATACCACGTACTACGCGATGGGGCGGAGTTACTCACCGTAAGCGGAACGCAGATCTTCGACAGCGGCCTGCGCGCGGGAACAACCTACAGCTACCAGGTGATCGCCGAAAATGCCAAAGGTCATCAGTCTCTCGCCAGTACACCGCTTAAAGCCACGACGAAAGAGGGGTCTGTGACGCCTGAGCCGGAAGGCGAGTGGAAAGTCGGTACGCGCTATAAGACTGGAGAAATTGTCACGTATCACGGCACACAGTATCGCTGCGTGCAGGGGCATACGTCTCAGTCCGACTGGGCGCCGACTGCGGCTGCGACGCTTTGGCAGCCTGTTCCTTAATCTTTCGCGGCCCTCGCAAGGGGGCCACTTTCAGCCGTAAGCACGCCTTATTTATTACTTTTTTGTTAACTTATTGTTATCATTTACAGTGCAAAAAATTAACAATAGCACTATTGTAGTGCGATATTTGCACTGTTTTTGTGCGTTTCATGTTCTTTTCTGGCCTTTGTCGTCTCAGGATGCCGCCTGCATCTGTAACAATAGGTTGCTGTAACCCCTTCATTTACTACCGCTTTTTTAAATCTCTTTTGAACCATTAAAAAATTGGTTCGTTTATTGCTTAATCATTAGCACGATAAGTAGCACGCCATATCAATAACTTATCGTTCATAAAAAGAAAATAACGATGATAGTGAGCGAACCAATATGGAAAAACCGTCACGGTTTCTGGCCAATTCCAGCACCGCGCTTGAGCAACTGCGCGGGCTAATCAACCAGCATGAGTCAACACCAGGCACTCCGCTGCCCACGGAACGTGAGCTGTCGGAAACACTCGGCGTAGGACGACGCGAAGTGCGTCGCGCGCTGGACGTGCTGGAAGAAGAAGGGCGGATCTGGCGTAAACAGGGCAAAGGCACCTTTATTGGTCCGGCTGCCCCTGTTGAACCGCTGGCCCTTCAGGGATTGGTTCAGCAGACCAATCTGCTGGAAGTGATGGAAGCTCGTATACAGATCGAACCCGGCTTAGCCCGGCTTGCGGCACTGCGTGCCACCAGGGAAAACCTCGCGCTCATGCAGCGCATGCTGGAACGCATCGACAAGGTCAGCCCGGATGACCGCGATCTCAATGAACTCTGGGATAGCGCCTTTCACCGCGCCATTGCCGAGGCGGCGGGCAATCGCCTGATGCTCGGCCTGTTTGACGCCATTGACGCCGTGCGGCGCGAACCCGGCTGGCAGCATCTGCGTGAATTAGCCCGCACGCCCGAACGTGTCGACAGCTACAACGACCACCATCACAAGATCATGTCCGCGATTATCCATCGCCAGCCTAATGAGGCAGCGGCCGCCATGCGCGAACACCTGCTCAGCCTGCAAAACGCCCTGATTCAGGCGATCCACCTTGAGGACGATTTCACGCTATGACGACGATCCCGTTTAAGGACTCCACGCCTGTACTCCGGCTGAATAATCTCAACGTTAAGTTTTCCGGCTCGCCGGTCAGCGTCCTGGACGGCATTTCCCTGACGGTCAAAGCGGGCGAAACGCTGGCGCTGGTGGGGGAGTCCGGCTGCGGGAAAAGTATCACCTCACTGGCGCTGATGGGTTTACTGCCCGCCAGCGCGCAGATTGTCAGCGGCGAGATGCAGTTTCGCCGCCACGACCTGCGCAAGCTCTCGCCGCGGGAGTATGCCGATCTGCGCGGGAGCGAGCTGGCGATGATTTTCCAGGAGCCGATGACCTCGCTTAATCCGGCCTTCACGTTAGGCGATCAGCTCAGTGAAGCGGTCATGCGTCATCAGAACGTTACGCGCCCGGAGGCGATGAAGGTCGCGCTGCAGATCCTTGAAAAGGTGCAGATCCCGGCGGCGGAGATGCGCCTCAAGGCGTATCCGCACCAGCTTTCCGGCGGCATGCGCCAGCGCGTGATGATTGCCATGGCGCTGATCAACCACCCTAAACTGCTGATTGCCGACGAACCCACCACCGCGCTCGACGTCACCATCCAGGCGCAAATCCTGACCCTGCTGAACACCCTAAAAGAGGAAACCGGCACGGCGGTGCTGATGATCACCCACGATTTGGGCGTGGTGGCCGAAGTCGCCCAGCAGGTGGCGGTGATGTACGCCGGACAGGTGGTGGAGCAGGGGAGCGTTGAGGCAATATTCGCTGACCCGCAGCACCCGTACACCATCGGCCTGATGGGCTCGATCCCTTCGCTGGGCGCACGCAAAGGCCAGCTCTCTACCATTCCCGGAACGGTCCCGCTCCCGGAATCCATGCCGCAAGGCTGCCGTTTCGCGACGCGCTGCCCGTTTGCGCAGTCGCGCTGTCATGATGAAAAACCGCAGCTCACCACGCTCGGCGCGGGCCATCAGGTCGCCTGCTTCCGCGTGCCGCTCGAACACCACATTGCCCTGGGAGAGACCGCATGACCACGCCCATTCTTGAAGCCCGGGACCTCAGCAAGCTTTTCCCCGGCCCGAAAAAACTCTTTTCCCCGGCCCGGTTTGTCACAGCGGTCGATCGCGTTTCGCTTGCCGTGATGCCGGGCGAAACGCTGGCGATTGTCGGCGAGTCCGGTTCCGGGAAATCCACCCTTGGCCGTCTGCTGCTGCGTCTGCTGGCCGCCAGCGAAGGACGCGTGTTTTATCAGGGGGAGGAGATTACCCACGCCACAGGCGCCCGTCTGAACCAGCTCCGGCGCGAGCTGCAGATTATTTTTCAGGATCCTTTTGCCTCGCTGAACCCGCGCATGACGGTGGAGCAGATCGTCGGTGAGCCGCTGTGGCTGCACCAGAACATGAAGAAAGCGGATCGTCAGTACCGCGTCGCGGAGCTGCTCAAGACCGTTGGCCTGCCTGCCGCCTGGGCCGGGCGCTATCCGCATGAGTTCTCCGGCGGGCAGCGCCAGCGTATCGGCATTGCGCGCGCGCTGGCTTCGGGGCCAAAGCTGCTGCTGGGCGACGAGCCGGTTTCCGCGCTGGATGTGTCGGTGCAGGCGCAGGTGGTTAATCTGCTGGAGAGCCTGAAGCACCAGCTGGGGCTGACGATGGTGATCGTCGCCCACGGTCTGGCGGTGATCCGCCACATGAGCGACCGCGTGGCGGTGATGTACCTTGGGCAAATCGTTGAGCTTGCCACCGTCGACGAGATCTTTGACGCACCGCTGCACCCTTACACCCAGGCGCTGATCGCCTCGGCGCCGCAGATGCAGCCGGGTATTGAGCGCGACGCGCCGCTGCTGCAGGGGGATCTGCCGAACCCGGCGAACCCGCCGTCGGGCTGTCGCTTCCACACCCGCTGCCCGTACGTCACTGACGAATGCCGCCAGGTCGAGCCGATTAATCAGGTGCTCGACGGCGGGCGTCAGGTTGCCTGCCACCGCTGGCAGGAAATTAACCGCGATCGCAGCGTTATCCAGATCGCACCGCCATCCGCAGCCTTTCTGCGCCGCCGCGCGCTGTTTGAACACGCGGCCACTCACTCCTCCCTTCCTTCAAGGAACTCATGATAATGACAATGCGTAATTCTCTTTTGACCGTACTGGGAAGTGTTATGTTGCTTGGCGCGGCGCTGCCCGCCCATTCTGAAAGCGTGCTGCGAATCGGCCTGGGGGCAGACCCGGACATGCTCGACCCGCACCTGGCGCGCACCTACTATGGCCGCTTCGTGTTTGCCTCCCTGTGCGACAGGCTGGTGGACGTCGACGAGCATCTGAAGGTCGTGCCAGGCCTCGCGAAATCGTGGGCCTGGAGCGCCGACGGCAAAACGCTGACCATGGATCTGCGCGAAGGCGTGACCTTCCATGACGGAGAGAAATTCGATGCCGCCGCCGCGAAATACAACCTGGACCGCGCCCTGACCCTCAAAGGCTCCCTGCGGAAAAGCGAGATCTCCTCCGTGGAATCGGTAGAGGTCACCGGCCCGATGCAGATAGCGCTGCACCTGAAAACGCCGGACGCCGCGCTGCTGATGCAGCTTACCGACCGCGCGGGCGCGATGATGGCACCCGAGGCCGCGAAAAAGCCTGACTTTGCCGCCCATCCGGTCTGTTCCGGCCCGTACAAGTTCGACAGCCGCGTGTCGCAGGACCGCATCGTTCTGACCCGCTTCGACAACTACTGGAACAAAGGCGCCTACCACTTCGACAAAATTATCTATCTGCCGATCCCGGATGCCTCCGTGCGTCTGGCGAACCTGCGCGCGGGCGATCTGGATCTGACCGAAGGCATCGCCGCCAGCGACGTCAAAACCGTCGAAGCCGACAGCAAGCTGGCGCTGGCGAAGGTCACCGGCCTGGGCTATCAGGGGATCACCTTCAATATTAACAACGGCAAGGTCCCGGCGAACGATCCGTTCAAAGATGCCCGCGTGCGCGAGGCGTTTTCTCAGGCCATCGACCGTGATGCGTTAAACCAGGTGGTCTTTGAAGGGCTGTATACGCCAGCCAACCAGGCGTTTTCGACGGTCAGCCCGTATCACGTCAACCTGCCGGTTCCGCCGCGCGACGTTGATAAAGCCAAAGCGCTGCTCAAAGCGGCAGGCGTCACCACGCCGCTGACCGTCAACCTGCTGGTGCCGAACAACCCAACCTCGCAGCAGGTGGGTCAGGTATTGCAGGCGATGGTCGCCGAGGCCGGCTTCACGCTGAACCTGCAGATGACCGAATTTGCCACGCTGCTGGATCGCCAGCAGAGCGGTGATTATCAGCTGAGCTTCTCCGGCTGGTCGGGTCGCCCGGATCCGGACGGCAGCATCTACGGCTTTATCCACAGCAACGGCACGCTTAACGATGGCCGTTACAGCAACGCGCAGGTCGATGAGTGGCTGACGCAGGCGCGCCAGAGCACCGACCAGGCCGCCCGCCAGCCGCTGTATGACAAGGTGGTGAAGCAGCTGCAAACCGATATGCCGATTGCCTACCTCTACTTCGAGCCGCGCATTTTTGGCCTGAACAAGCGCGTGCAGGGCTTTAAGCCTTACCCGGACGGCATCGTGCGTCTGGCGGGTTTGACGCTGGCGAAATAAACGTCCTGAGGAGAACCCATGCTGGAACTGATTTGCAAACGTCTGCTGCTGGCCGTCCCGACGCTATTGCTGGTAAGCATGATGGTGTTCGGGCTGCAAAAGCTGCTGCCCGGCGACCCACTGATTGCGATGGCCGGTGAGGAACGCGATCCGGCGGTGATCGCCCAGCTGCGCGCGGAGCTGAACCTGGATGCGCCGATCCCGGTTCAGTATTTCCACTGGCTGACGCGGGCGCTTCAGGGCGATCTGGGCGTCTCCTTACGCACGCACGAGCCGGTGACCGAGCTTATCGCCAGCAAGCTGCCGGTTACGCTGGAGCTGTCGCTGCTGGCGATGATTATTGCGCTGGTGTTTGGCATCAGCATGGGGATCCTTGCGGCGGTGAACAAAAACAGCTGGGTCGATCACGGGGCGAACTTCGTGGCGATCTCGGGGATCTCTATTCCCCACTTCTGGCTGGGGATCCTGCTGATTCTGGTCTTCTCGGTGAACCTGCAGTGGCTGCCCGCGTCCGGCTACGTGCCGTTCAGTGAAGATCCGCTTCAGAACCTGCGCACGCTGCTGCTGCCCGCGTCCGTGCTAGGAACCGGGCTGGCGGCGACGCTGATGCGCCATACCCGCGCGTCGATGATTGCGGTGCTGAAAGCGGATTATATCCGTACCGCACGCGCCAAGGGGCTGCTGCCGAAGGCGGTCATTCTAAAGCACGCGTTTCGCAACGCGCTGGTACCGGTGATCACCCTCACCACGCTGCTGTTCGGCGAGCTGCTGGGCGGCGCGGTGCTGACCGAGCAGGTGTTCACCATTCCGGGCTTTGGCAAGATGATCGTCGACTCGGTGTTCAACCGTGACTACGCGGTGGTGCAGGGCGTGGTGCTGATCGTGGCGATCGGCTTCCTGCTGCTCAACCTGCTGGCCGACGTGCTTTATGTCCTTATCAACCCGAAAATGCGAGGTTAATGATGGCGGAACTGACGACGCAAACCGTAGCCCCCGCGCTGCCGCGCGCGCAGAACCGGGTGCTGAAGAAATTCCTCGCCAATAAAAGCGCGGTGATTGGCGCGCTTGTGGTGGGTTTCTTTGTGCTGGTGGCGCTGCTGGCGCCGTGGATCGCCCCGTTTGACCCGGTTAAAGCCAACTTCCTCGCGGTGCGCAAAGCGCCGTCGGCGATGTACTGGTTCGGCACCGACGAGCTGGGGCGCGACATTTTGTCCCGCATTATCTGGGGAGCGCGAACCTCGCTGATGGCGGGCTGTATGTCGGTGGTTATCGCGGTGGTCATCGGCGTGCCGCTGGGGCTGGTGGCGGGCTACTTCCAGAAGATGTGGGACGGCGTCATCTCGCGCTTTATCGAGGCGCTGCTGGCCTGTCCGTTCCTGATCATGGCGATCGCGCTGGGGGCATTTTTAGGCCCGAGCCTGACCAACGCGATGATCGCCATCGGTCTTTCGGCGATGCCGATCTTCGCCCGCCTGACGCGCGGGCAGGTGATCGCCATTCGCAACGAAGAGTACATCGACGGCGCGCGGGCGATAGGCCTGCCGGATCGCTGGATCATCATTAAATACGTTCTGCCAAACGTGATGTCGCCGATCCTGGTTCAGGCCACGCTGGCCATTGCCTCGGCGATTATTGCCGAAGCCAGCCTGTCGTTTTTAGGGCTGGGGCAGCAGCCGCCCAATCCGTCCTGGGGGTCCATGCTCAATACCGCGAAAGGTTTCCTTGAGCAGGCGCCGTGGATGTCCGTTTTCCCCGGCGTGGCGATTTTCCTTGCCGTGCAGGGCTTTAATTTACTTGGCGACGGGCTGCGCGATGCGCTCGATCCGCGCCACGACTAAGGAGTCATGATGACCAAAGCGCTTGATTTTACGTCCGGTTACGCTTCACGCCGCCCGCCGATGATCGGCCACAACGCCGTTGCCACTTCGCAGCCGCTGGCGGCGCAGGCGGGAATGAAAATGCTGCAGCTGGGTGGTAATGCCGTCGATGCGGCCATTGCCACCGCCATGGCGCTGACCGTTGTCGAGCCGACCGGCAACGGCATCGGCAGCGACGCCTTTGCCATCGTCTGGGACGGTGAAAAACTTCACGGCCTGAACGCGTCCGGGCGCTCGCCGGCCAGCTGGCATGCGGATCTGTTTGTCGGTAAAAGCGCAGTGCCGGAAATCGGCTGGGACGCGGTGACGGTGCCGGGTGCGGTGTCGGGCTGGGTGGCCCTGGCAGAACGCTTCGGCACGCTACCGCTGACCACGCTGGCGCAGCCTGCGATTGACTACGCGCGCAACGGCTTCCCGGTCTCGCCGCTGATTGGTCATCTCTGGCAGCGCGGCTATAACAAGCTGAAAGATCAGCCGGGCTTTAGCGCCTGCTTTGCGCCGGAAGGCCGCGCCCCGCGCGTGGGGGAGATCTTCCGTAATCCGGCGCAGGCTCATTCGCTGGAGCTGATTGCCAAAACCAACGGTGAAGCCTTTTACCGCGGCGAGCTGGCGCAGAAAATTGCCGCCTTCGCCCAGGAGCACGGCGCGCACCTGTCAGCGGAAGATCTGGCAAACCATCGCGTGGACTGGGTTGACCTGCTGTCGCGCGACTTCGCGGGCGGCTCGGTACAGGAGCTGCCGCCAAACGGGCAGGGGATCGCCACGCTGATTGCGCTCGGTATTCTGGAGCAGTGCGGCATTGAGAAACATCATCCGGACTCCGTGCAGTCTCTGCACTTATCCATTGAAGCCATGAAGCTGGCGCTGGCGGATCTCGACCGCTACGTGGCGGATGAAGAACATATGGAGTTCGCAGCAAAAGAGCTGCTGAGCGACCACTATCTGAAGTCGCGTGCGGCGCTTATCGATCGCGATAACGCCTCTGACTTTGTGTACGGTTCACCGACGCAGAGCGGCACGGTCTACATCAGCACCGCGGACGCCAGCGGGATGATGGTTTCGTTTATCCAGTCCAACTTTATGGGCTTCGGTTCAGGCATTGTGGTGCCGGATACCGGAATCAGCCTGCAAAACCGCGGCTGCGGCTTTGTGCTCGATCCCAAACACCCGAACGCGCTGGCGGGCAGCAAGCGTCCTTTCCACACCATCATTCCGGGCTTTGCGATGGACGGCAACGGCCAGCCGCTGATGTCCTTCGGCGTGATGGGCGGCCCGATGCAGGCGCAGGGGCATATGCAGATGGCGCTGCGCATCATGCTGCACGGGCAAAACCCGCAGGCGGCCATCGACGCGCCGCGCTGGCGCGTGGTGCAGGGCAGGGAAGTGATTGTTGAATCGACGTTTGATCGCAACACCATTGCCGCGCTGCGCGAGCGCGGGCATCAGATCGTGGTGGAAGATCCGCTCCAGGATTACAACTTCGGCGGTGCGCAGGTGATCTATCGTATGCCGGAGGGGCACTACGTGGCCGCGACGGAGAGCCGCAAAGACGGGCAGGCGTTAGTGAGTTAAAAGAAGCGAGCAACATTGGTAGGCCGGGTAAGGCGTAGCCGCCACCCGGCATTCTTTCACCCAATGCTAAACGGATCCGCATCCTGCCAGGCCGGAAACTTCTCCCGATACTCCTTCAGCGCCGTTAACGATAATTCAGCATCAATGCGCGTCGCCTGATGCGGTTCGGCGGTGGCAATAATCTCGCCCTGAGGGTTCACCACCCGGCTGTCGCCGCGGTAGTGGTGGCCGTTGCCGTCCGTCCCCACGCGGTTACAGCCCACCACGTACGCCTGGTTTTCAATCGCGCGAGCCACCAGCAGCGCCTGCCAGTGCAGCGAGCGCGGCGCGGGCCAGTTGGCGACGTACAGCGCCAGGTCGTAATCGTTGCGGTTGCGCGACCACACCGGGAAGCGCAGGTCGTAGCAGACCAGCGGCAGGATGCGCCAGCCGCGCCACTCGAACACCACGCGTTCGTTACCGGCTTCATAATGATGATGTTCATCGGCCATGCGGAACAGGTGGCGTTTATCGTAAAAATGCACCTTCCCTTCCGGCTCAACCAGCAGGAAGCGGTTCACCGGGCCGCGTTCCGTCTGCAGTGCGGCGCTCCCGGCGATCAGCGCGTTGGTTTGCTGCGCTTTGGCATGCATCCAGGCGACCACCTCTTCCTGGGGCATCGACTGTTTCGCCGCTTCCATCGCAAAGCCAGTGGTAAACATCTCCGGCAGGACAATCACATCTCGCCCGGTAATCTCTTCCAGTTGACGATCAAAGTGGCGCAGGTTGGCAGGGCCATCCATCCACACTAAAGGCTGCTGCAAAATCGAAATCTTCAAACCAGGCACGATACAGACTCCTCAAACGACCCCTTTTTGACACTGTAGCACGTCATTACGAGAAAATGTGGCAATAAAAAACCCCGCACCGGGCGGGGTTTGTCAGAGCGAAGCGGGTTATGCCGCTTCAGGTTTGCGGTGCTTCTCCGGCAGCTTTACCGGCTGCGTCGCCAGCTCTTCCGGTTCGAAATCATCCACGTTAATACTGCGCAGACGGCTCTCTTCAGCTTTCACCAGCAGCGCAGCTTCGTCGTTATTGATAATGCCACCGGCCAGCGCCTGTTTCGCCAGTTCGTCCAGACGAGTAAACGGCAGGTTTTTACCCAGCTGTTTGCAGATTTTCTGGTGAATCGGGTCGGCGGCCATCACGTCCAGCAGCGCCTCTTCCAGCAGGCCCACCGGGTTATGCGGCGTTGGCGCCAGATACTGACCGCGGCCAATGCGGGAGCGGGTTGCGCTCGGAACCTGCAGGATCTTCGCCACCTTGTGGTCCAGCTTGTCGGACGGCGCCAGGTGATGACGACCGGTCGGGAAGATCACCATGCGCAGAGCGCCAGCCACGAAGCGGTTCGGGAAGTTCGCCAGCAGGTCGTCAATCGCCTGTTCCGCCTGATACATCGCATCCTGCACGCCCCAGTGCACCAGCGGCAGATCCGCTTCCTGACGGCCTTCGTCGTCGTAGCGTTTCAGCACCGCAGAGGCCAGGAAGATCTGGCTCAGCACGTCGCCCAGACGGGCGGAGATACGCTCGCGACGCTTCAGGCTACCGCCCAGCACCGCCATGGAAACGTCGGACAGCAGAGCCAGGTTGGCGCTCAGACGGTTCAGATGCTGGTAGTAACGTTTGGTCGCATCGCCGGTTGGCGTCGCGCTGGTCAGGCCGCGCGTCAGGCCCAGCCAGAAGCTCCGCACCTTGTTGCTGCCCACGTGACCGATATGTTTGAACAGCAGTTTGTCGAAGGCGTCCACGTCGTTATTCTGCGCAGCGGCCATCTCTTCCAGCACGTACGGATGGCAGCGAATCGCACCCTGGCCGAAGATCATCATGCTGCGGGTCAGGATGTTGGCCCCTTCCACGGTGATGGCAATCGGTGCGCCCTGATAGCCGCGCGCCAGGAAGTTGCCTTCGCCGAGCATAATGCCTTTACCGCCCGCGATATCCATCGCGTCAATAATCGACTGCTGCGCGCGATGGGTACAGTGGTACTTCACAATCGCGGACAGCACGGCCGGTTTTTCGCCCAGCATGATGCCGTAGGTAATCAGGGATGCAGCGGCGTCCATTACGTAAGCGTTGCCCGCGATGCGCGCCAGCGGCTCTTCGATACCTTCCATCTTGCCGATGGAGATTTTGAACTGACGGCGAATGTGGGCATAAGCGCCAATTCCCATCGCGACGGACTTCAGGCCGCCGGTTGAGTTCGACGGCAGGGTAATACCGCGACCCACCGACAGACATTCCACCAGCATGCGCCAGCCCTGACCGGCCATTTTCGGGCCGCCGATGATGTAGTCAATCGGCACGAAGATATCCTGGCCGCGGGTCGGACCGTTCTGGAACGGCACGTTCAGCGGGAAGTGACGACGACCAATTTCAACGCCCGGCGTCGAGGTTGGGATCAGCGCACAGGTAATGCCCAGATCCTCTTCACCGCCCAGCAGTTTTTCCGGGTCGGAGAGCTTAAAGGCCAGGCCGAGCACGGTGGCGATAGGCGCCAGGGTGATATAGCGTTTGTTCCAGGTCAGGCGCATGCCCAGCACCTGCTGGCCCTGCCACTCTCCCATACAGACCACGCCGGTATCCGGGATTGCGCCTGCATCGGAGCCTGCTTCCGGGCTGGTCAGCGCGAAGCACGGGATTTCCTGACCGCGCGCCAGTCGCGGCAGATAGTGATCTTTCTGCTCTTCCGTACCATAGTGCTGCAGCAGTTCGCCCGGGCCTAAGGAGTTCGGTACGCCGACGGTAATCGCCAGGATCCCGGAGACGCCTGCCAGCTTTTGCAGCACGCGAGCCTGCGCGTAAGCGGAGAACTCAAGACCGCCGTACTCTTTTTTGATGATCATCGCGAAGAAGCGATGCTCTTTCAGGTACGCCCACAGCTCCGGCGGCAGGTCGGCCATTTCGTGGGTAATAGCAAAGTCGTTCGCCATGCGGCACGCTTCTTCCACCGGGCCGTCAATAAAGGCCTGTTCTTCGGCGGTCAGGCGCGGCTGCGGATAGTTGTGCAGCTTTTTCCAGTCCGGGTTGCCCTGGAACAGATCGCCTTCCCACCAGGTGGTGCCCGCATCAATCGCTTCTTTCTCGGTGCGCGACATCGGCGGCATCACTTTGCGGAAGCCTTTAAATACCGGCGCGGAGATCATCGACTTACGCATCGGGGCCAGGTTAAACGGCAGCAGAATGATGGCAAGAGGGACCAAAATCCAGATATTCCAGAGACCTGCGACGCCAAGCGCAGCCGTCCAGGCCAGAAGAATCAGGCTGCTCAGGAATAAACTGACGCGGTGATAGAACAACACACCGAGCAGTACAACGGTTGCGAGAATGCTCAAAATCATCATAAAGAAAAGCTCCCTTGCTTGTAGGAGGTCTGACCACTTGTGATGATATGGTTGTAGTTGATGTGAATTCCTTTAGCAATGTGTTTACAAAATAATTACAACCTGGTTCACATTGTTCGCGTTTTCGCCGGCACAAAAAATCAAAACGCCGGACGATTCGCATGGCTTTAGCTTCTCGCTTTTCCCGCTATCCGGTACACTCCACTGTGTTATTTCATCAATACTGAAGGATTATCCTCATGTACCAGGATCTTATTCGTAACGAACTGAACGAAGCGGCGGAAACGCTGGCGAACTTTCTGAAAGATGATGCCAATATTCACGCTATTCAGCGCGCGGCGGTCCTGCTGGCCGACAGTTTTAAGGCCGGTGGCAAAGTGCTCTCCTGCGGTAACGGCGGTTCCCACTGTGACGCCATGCACTTCGCCGAAGAGCTGACCGGACGCTATCGCGAAAACCGTCCGGGCTACCCGGCGATTGCGATTTCCGACGTGAGCCACATCTCCTGCGTAGGCAACGACTTCGGTTACGACCACATCTTTTCCCGCTACGTTGAGGCAGTAGGCCGTGAAGGCGACGTGCTGCTGGGTATCTCTACCTCCGGTAACTCCGCGAACGTGATCAAAGCGATCGCCGCCGCGCGTGAAAAAGGGATGAAGGTCATCACCCTGACCGGGAAAGATGGCGGTAAGATGGACGGTACGGCGGATATCGAAATTCGCGTTCCGCACTTCGGCTATGCAGATCGCGTTCAGGAAATTCACATCAAAGTGATCCACATCCTGATCCAGCTGATCGAAAAAGAGATGGTTAAGTAAGACTTCGCTGGGGGGCGCCGGTGCCCCCCGCTGTTGTGGAGGTGATGTATGTGCGAACTGCTCGGGATGAGCGCCAATGTGCCAACCGATATCTGCTTTAGCTTCACCGGGCTGGTTCAGCGCGGTGGGGGAACCGGGCCGCATAAAGACGGCTGGGGCATCACCTTCTATGAAGGCAAAGGGTGTCGCACGTTCAAAGATCCACAGCCCAGCTTTAACTCACCGATTGCCAAACTGGTGCAGGACTATCCCATTAAATCCTGTTCGGTGATCGCGCATATTCGCCAGGCAAACCGCGGCGAAGTTGCGCTGGAAAATACCCATCCCTTTACCCGCGAGCTGTGGGGCCGTAACTGGACCTATGCGCACAACGGGCAGCTTACGGGCTATAAATCTCTGGAAACGGGCAACTTCCGTCCGGTGGGAGAAACGGACAGCGAGAAGGCCTTCTGCTGGCTGCTGCATAAACTGACAGAACGTTATCCGCGCACGCCCGGCAATATGGCCGCCGTATTCAAATACATCGCGACGCTGGCAGCCGAATTGCGTGAAAAAGGCGTGTTTAACATGCTGTTGTCTGACGGGCGCTACGTGATGGCGTTCTGCTCGACGAATCTCTTCTGGATCACGCGCCGCGCGCCGTTTGGCGTTGCTACGCTGCTCGATCAGGATGTGGAGATAGACTTTCAGAAGGAGACCACACCGAACGATGTGGTCACCGTTATTGCAACGCAGCCGCTGACGGGCAACGAAACCTGGCAAAAGATTATGCCAGGCGAGTGGGTGCTATTTTGTCTCGGGGACCGTGTAATTTGACGCCAGCTGCGGGTGGACGACTTCGTGGCTCAGCGGTTTGCTGACCACGTAACGGCCATCGACGATAGAAACTACCGGCGGCTTGTGGGTCTGCTCAAAGTAGTCATAACCCGGCTTCAGCTGTTTCCAGAAATCGGCGTAGTAAGAGTACTTATGGCGCGCCATATTGGCATCGGTCATGCGGAACGGATAGATGCTGACCTGAACGTTAGGCTGCCCAAAGACCAGTGCGCCGGTTACGAACTGGAAAATCTCATCAATGCCGGAGTCGGTCATCGCGTAGCAGCCGACAGACACGCAGGCACCGTGGATCATCAGGTATTTCCCTTCATAACCGTGAGCACGGTCATAGGCGTTCGGGAAACCGATGTTGATGGCTTTATAGAAGCGGCTATCCGGCTTTAGCTGGTTACGCTGAACGTTGTAAAAACCTTCCGGGCTTTTGAAATCGCCCTGACGCTGTTTCGGGCCCAGCCCGCCGGAATAGTTACAAATTTTGTAGCTATCAAGCAGCTGATATGTTTCGCCCATTTTTACAAACAGATCGAGCGTGCGCTCTTCCTTGAAGATTTGAATATAAACCGGGGATCCCATTAACTGCTGTTTATATTCTTTGCTGATCGGCGTGGTGGAGCTGTTGCTGCTGAGCAGCCCGGCAAACGACATGCACGGAATCAGAAGCATCGCAATGAACAATGCGATTTTACGCATACTACAAATTCCTTGATAAAACCTGGACTAACTTGCCAGGACGGCAAAAGAGACCCGAAATCAGATTATTCTGTTAGGTGCGCTCACATTAGCACCGCTATAGATTTTCGCAAGAGCCGGGCGGTGAGTTTACAAATTAGTTTTACTTTATAAACCATCAAAAATGCGCTGGCTCCAGGAACTTTGCGTAATAGCTCGCATTTTGGCGCGCCCGACCGTGGATCCCCTGCCCGAGAGTAGGGGAAAATGTTACACTTTGCGCCCACTGGATTGTTGTTTATGGAAACCTGCTAACCACATGTTTAAAATAAAAAAAGGACTTAATTTGCCGATTGCAGGCGTGCCTGAGCAGCACGTCTCGTGTGGCGCAAGCGTCTGTCATGTCGCAATTTTAGGTGACGATTATCTGGGAATGCGTCCTTCAATGCTGGTGCAGGAGGGCGATCGCGTGATCAAAGGGCAGGCGCTCTTTGGAGACAAAAAAAATCCCGGTGTCATGTTCACGGCCCCCGCCAGCGGCACCGTGGTAGCGATCAACCGCGGCGAGCGTCGCGTGCTGCAGTCGGTGGTAATCCGCATTGAAGGCGATGAACAGCGTGAGTTTGCTCGTTATGATGCGGCAGACCTCGCGACGCTTAGCCGCGAAGATGTGCAGGCTCAGCTGCTCGCGTCCGGCCTGTGGACGGCGCTGCGTACGCGTCCTTTCAGCAAATCACCCGTTCCTGATACCGCCCCGGCTGCCGTTTTCGTGACGGCCATCGACACCAACCCGCTCAGCGCAGACCCGCAGCCCATTATCCTGGCGCAGCGTAAAGCCTTTGATGCCGGGCTGACCGTTCTGACTCGCCTGACGCCCGGAAAAGTGCACGTTTGCCAGGCCAGCGGCGGCAAGCTTGGCGGCCATCCGCAGGGGCAGGTTACGTTTAATGAATTTTCCGGCCCGCATCCGGCGGGTCTGGTCGGGACCCATATCCACTTCCTTGAGCCGGTGAGCCTTAAAAAACAGGTCTGGCACCTTAATTATCAGGATGTCATTGCCATCGGTAAGCTCTTTATTACGGGTGAACTCTGCGCTGAACGGATTATCGCCATCGGCGGGCCGCAGGCCGCAAACCCGCGTCTGGTTAAGACGCTTCTGGGAGCAGACATTAATGAACTGCTGGCAGGGGAAACGAAAGAGGGTGAAAACCGCCTCATTTCCGGTTCGGTACTCAGCGGCCGCCGCGCTGTCAATGCGCACGCGTACCTGGGACGTTTCCATCTTCAGGTGAGCGTCGTTCTGGAAGGGCGTGAGAAAGAGCTGTTCGGCTGGGTTCTGCCTGGCGCAGAAAAATACTCCGTCACCCGCACCACGCTTGGCCACTTTCTGCGTCATAAGCTCTTTAACTTCTCTACCAGCACAAACGGCGGCGAGCGCGCGATGGTTCCGATTGGCAACTACGAACGTGTAATGCCGCTGGATATTCTGCCTACCGTGCTGCTGCGCGATCTTCTGGCAGGCGATACCGACGGCGCGCAGGCGCTCGGTTGTCTGGAACTGGATGAAGAAGATCTGGCGCTCTGTACCTATGTGTGTCCGGGTAAATACGAATATGGACCCGTATTGCGCGAGGTGTTAACCCGCATTGAGCAGGAAGGATAACCATGGGATTAAAGCACCTCTTTGAAAAAATTGAGCCGCACTTTACCGAAGGGAAGCTCAAAAAGTACTACCCGCTGTATGAAGCGACGACGACTATTTTCTACACTCCGGGTCTGGTGACGAAAGGGGCAGCGCACGTTCGCGATGCCATCGACCTGAAACGCATGATGATCCTGGTGTGGTTTGCGGTCTTCCCGGCCATGTTCTGGGGCATGTACAACGTTGGTCTGCAAACCATTCCGGCGCTGCATCATATGTACGACGCTCAGCAGCTGGCGCAGGTGATCCAGTCTGACTGGCACTATCGTCTGGCGCAGTCGCTGGGCGTGAGCTTTGCGGCTGATGCAGGCTGGGTCAGCATGATGACGCTGGGGGCCGTCTTCTTCCTGCCGATCTACATGACCGTCTTTATCGTGGGCGGCTTCTGGGAAGTGCTGTTCGCCATCATCCGCAAACACGAGATCAACGAAGGCTTCTTCGTGACCTCCATTCTGTTTGCGCTGATTGTTCCGCCGACTCTGCCGCTCTGGCAGGCGGCGATGGGGATCAGCTTTGGCGTGGTGATTGCCAAAGAGATTTTCGGCGGCACCGGACGTAACTTCCTCAACCCGGCGCTGGCGGGGCGTGCGTTCCTGTTCTTTGCTTACCCGGCGCAGATTTCGGGCGACCTGGTGTGGACGGCTGCGGACGGTTTCTCCGGCGCGACGCCGCTTTCTCAGTGGGCGGCAGGTGGCGGCGAAACGCTGGTCAACAATGCTACCGGCCAGCCCGTAACCTGGTTCGACGCGTTTCTTGGCAACATTCCGGGCTCCATTGGCGAAGTATCAACCCTGATGATTTTAATCGGCGGGGCCATCATCCTCTTTGGCCGCGTGGCGTCCTGGCGCATCGTCGCGGGCGTTATGCTCGGCATGGTGCTTACCGCCACGCTGTTCAACCTCATTGGTTCAGACACGAACCCGATGTTCTCCATGCCGTGGTACTGGCACCTGGTGCTGGGAGGCTTTGCGTTTGGCATGATGTTCATGGCCACCGATCCCGTCTCGGCTTCCTTTACCGACAGGGGGAAATGGTGTTACGGCGCGCTCATTGGCGTGATGTGTGTACTTATTCGCGTGGTCAACCCGGCCTATCCGGAAGGGATGATGTTGGCCATTCTGTTTGCCAACCTGTTTGCGCCGCTGTTCGACTACCTGGTCGTGCGCGCCAACATTAAGCGGAGGAAGGCGCGTGGCTGAGGTTAAAAATAACGACAGCATCAGCAAAACGCTGCTGGTGGTTTTGGTACTGTGTCTGGTCTGTTCCATCGTGGTTGCCGGTTCCGCCGTAGGGTTAAAGCCGCTGCAGCAGGAACAGCGCGCGCTGGATAAACAGCGCAACATCCTGGCCGTGGCCGGGCTGATGCAGGAAGGCATGACGAAGGACGACGTCGCGGCCGTGTTTGCTGAACGCATTACCGCACGGCTGGTGGATTTAAAAACCGGCGAGCTGATGGATAAAGACCCGGCGAAATATAACCAGGCGCTGGCATTAAAGGATCCGCAGATGAGCACCGTGCTTGACGCCTCGCAGGATCCGGCTGGCATTAAGCGCCGCAGCAATGTCGCGGAGATTTACCTCGTTCGTGACGAGCAGAAGCGCATACAGGAAATCGTGTTGCCCATCTACGGCAACGGCTTATGGTCAATGATGTATGCGTTTGTGGCACTGGATACCGATGGCCGCACGGTCAAAGGTATTACTTATTACGATCAGGGCGAAACGCCGGGGCTGGGTGGCGAAGTGGAAAACCCTAACTGGCGTGCGCAGTTTATCGGTAAAAAAGTGCTCAATGATAACGGTCAGCCTGCGCTGAAGGTGGTGAAAGGAGGCGCGCGTCCTGGGGATGAATTCGCCGTTGACGGTCTTTCCGGCGCCACACTCACCTCTAACGGGGTGCAGCACAGTTTTGATTTCTGGATGGGTGAACTGGGCTTTGGTCCCTTCCTGAAGAACGTACGTGAAGGAGCGCTGAACAATGGCTGATACGGGTGAACTGAAAGAAGTTAAAAAGGTGCTGATTGGCCCACTTTTAGCCAATAACCCGATAACCCTGCAGGTGCTGGGTGTGTGCTCGGCTCTGGCGGTAACGACCAAGCTGGAAACGGCGGTGGTGATGACGCTGGCGGTAACGCTGGTGACGGCGTTTTCCAGCATGTTTATCTCGATGATCCGCCACCACATCCCCAACAGCGTGAGGATCATCGTGCAGATGGCGATCATCGCCTCGCTGGTGATCGTGGTCGATCAGCTGCTGCGCGCGTTCGCCTATGAAACCTCCAAACAGCTTTCGGTGTTTGTCGGGCTGATTATCACCAACTGCATCGTGATGGGGCGCGCTGAAGCCTACGCCATGAAAATGCCGCCGCTGGCGAGCTTTATGGACGGTATCGGCAACGGCCTGGGCTACGGCGTGATCCTTCTGACGGTCGGTTTCCTGCGCGAGCTGATTGGCAGCGGCAAGCTGTTTGGCGTTCAGGTGCTGGATACGGTACAGAACGGCGGCTGGTATCTGCCGAACGGCCTGTTCCTGCTGGCCCCAAGCGCGTTTTTCATTATCGGTTTGCTGATCTGGCTGATTCGTACGTTGAAGCCTGAGCAGCAGGAAAAGGAGTAACCGACAATGGCTCATTACCTGAGTTTATTTGTGCGCGCGGTGTTTGTTGAAAACATGGCGCTCGCCTTCTTCCTGGGCATGTGTACGTTCCTTGCCGTCTCTAAAAAGGTCTCGACGGCATTTGGCCTGGGCGTGGCGGTCACCGTTGTGCTGGGGCTTTCGGTTCCGATTAACAACCTGGTGTTCAACTTCGTGCTGCGGGACGGCGCGCTGGTGGAAGGCGTCGATCTTAGCTTCCTGAACTTCATCACCTTCATCGGGGTGATTGCGGCGCTGGTACAAATCCTGGAGATGATCCTCGATAAGTATTTCCCGTCGCTGTACAACGCTCTGGGGATCTTCCTGCCGCTGATCGCGGTGAACTGCGCCATCTTCGGTGGCGTCTCGTTTATGGTTCAGCGCGATTACAACTTCAGTGAATCGGTGGTGTACGGCTTCGGTTCCGGTATCGGCTGGATGCTGGCGATTGTCACTATGGCGGGGATCCGTGAAAAAATGAAATATGCCAACGTGCCTGCGGGGCTGCGCGGCTTAGGGATCACCTTTATCACCACCGGCCTGATGGCGTTGGGCTTTATGTCCTTCTCCGGTGTGCAGCTATAAGGGCTAACAGATGGAAATTATTCTTGGCGTGGTGATGTTCACGCTGATAGTACTGGTGCTGTCAGGGCTGATTCTGGCGGCGCGCGCAAAGCTGGTTAATTCCGGGGATGTGATCATTGATATCAATGACGATCCGCAGAACCAGATCCGCACTCCGGCAGGGGACAAGCTGCTTAATACGCTCTCGGGCAACGGGATTTTTGTCTCGTCAGCCTGCGGTGGAGGCGGCTCATGCGGGCAGTGCCGTGTGACGGTGAAAGAGGGGGGCGGTGATATTCTGCCTACTGAACTGTCGCATATTACGAAGCGTGAAGCGAAAGAGGGGTGCCGCCTGGCGTGCCAGGTCGCGGTGCGTCAGAACATGAAGATTGAGCTGCCGGAAGAGATTTTCGGCGTGAAAAAATGGGAGTGCGAGGTTATCTCGAACGATAACAAAGCCACGTTCATTAAAGAGCTCAAGCTGCGTGTCCCTGAAGGGGAGAGCGTCCCGTTCCGTGCAGGTGGGTATATCCAGATTGATTGTCCGGCGCACACCGTGGCGTATGCGGACTTCGACGTGCCCGATGAGTACCGGGCCGACTGGGATAAATTTAATCTCTTCCGCTTTGTTTCCGAGGTAAAAGAGCCCGCGCTGCGCGCCTATTCCATGGCTAACTACCCGGAAGAGAAGGGCATTATCATGCTCAACGTGCGTATCGCCACGCCGCCGCCAAACGTGCCTGACGCGCCGCCTGGCGTGATGTCGTCGTATATCTGGTCCCTTAAGCCAGGCGACAAGGTGACGATCTCCGGTCCGTTCGGCGAGTTTTTTGCTAAAGATACCGACGCGGAAATGGTCTTTATCGGCGGCGGTGCGGGTATGGCCCCTATGCGCTCGCACATCTTTGACCAGCTCAAGCGTCTCGGCAGCAAGCGTAAAATCAGCTTCTGGTACGGTGCGCGCTCGCTGCGCGAAATGTTCTACGACGATGAGTTTGAACAGCTGGCGCGTGAGAATCCGAACTTTACCTTCCATGTGGCGCTCTCCGATCCGCAGCCGGAAGATAACTGGACGGGCTATACGGGCTTCATCCACAACGTGCTGTATGAAAACTACCTCAAACAGCACCCGGTACCGGAAGACTGCGAGTTCTATATGTGTGGTCCGCCAATGATGAACGCCGCCGTGATCAAGATGCTCAAAGATCTCGGCGTGGAAGATGAAAACATCCTCCTTGATGATTTCGGAGGCTGATTATGTTGACCTTTCTGGCAACCTTTGCGGTGTTTTTGCTGGTGGTGTTCGGTATGTCTTTAGGCTGGATCATCAAGCGTAAAAGCATTCAGGGCAGCTGTGGAGGTATCTCTACCATCGGAATGGAAAAGGTGTGCGACTGCCCCAAACCGTGCGATGCACGTAAAAAGCGCATGGCCCGGGACCAGCAGAGGATCATCTAGGAAAAGGCCGCTTCGTGCGGCCTTTATCATTTATTTTGCCCAGCTTTTGGCTTTGGCTGGTGAGTCCACAAGAACCCCTTCGGCACCCAGTGTTTTCGCCTTCTGGTAATCCTCTTCAGAGTTCACGCCGATAAAAATCAGATGGGCATTGCCCTGAGAGCGGAAGCAGTCAACGGCCTCTTTGTCCCACGTTAATGTTGCAGGAGAGACACCTTCGCCTAAGGTGAATTTCTCGACCACTTCTACTTTTCGTTTTAACTCAAGCCCATACCAGTAATCGTCCATTTTTTGTGAAGGAGGCAGACATTCATGGCTCAACGAAATCGTGGCCAGACGCGTGCGGGTTTCGCTGCGCGTGACAAAGCGGGGGATTTCGACAGGCAATGCTTCCATATAGCGATCTTCGGTTGAATAAACGCGAACGCGATTAAGGCTGTTGGTCTCTTTCAGTACGTTAAGCAGCGCGTTGCCCATGGTCGCCGGATCGGCATCCGGAGATTTGATATCAATAAAAAACCGCGTATCTGGCCAGGTGCTCAGCACCGACTTCAGCGTCGGTATCGGGGAATTAAGCAGGTTTTCCGGCAGGCCCTTATCTTTCCACTTCACGCTGGCATCCGCTTTTGCCAGTTCTTCAGCGGTATACTGTGACACCTTTCCCTGCAGATTGGTTAACGCTTTCAGATCGGCAGGTCGATAGAGAACCGGTACGCCATCCCGACTGAGCTGCACGGTTATCCAGACGATATCTGCTTTGTTTTCGAGGGCGAGCTTAATGGCTGGCAGGGTATTTTCAGGTGCATCCGCAGTCCCGCCCCGGTGGGCAACGATCGCAGGGCTAGCAGATGCAGCACTCGCCAGAAACAGTAACGAAATCGGGAGAATTTTCTTCATGAATAATTACGCTCCATTGATTTTCTAAATGTATGTATATAAAGGTTTTATTAAGAATGTTTGTAACACGTTTATATGACAACCGTGAGTAAGGAAAATAGCTGACGCATTTTTTGCCTTTTGTTATACTGTATATAAATACATGTGTGGTATGACCGATGCGCAAAATAATCCATGTCGATATGGACTGCTTTTTTGCCGCAGTGGAGATGCGTGACAACCCGGCGCTGCGGGATATTCCCATCGCCATTGGCGGCAGCCGCGTTCAGCGCGGTGTGATCAGCACCGCCAACTATCCTGCACGCAAATTTGGCGTGCGCAGCGCCATGCCGACGGCGATGGCGCTGAAACTGTGTCCGCACCTTACTCTTTTGCCAGGGCGCTTTGACGCCTATAAAGAAGCCTCAAACCATATACGCGAAATCTTCTCCCGCTACACCTCACTGATTGAACCGCTTTCGCTGGACGAAGCCTATCTGGACGTCACCGACAGCCTGCACTGTCACGGCTCCGCTACCCTGATGGCGCAGGAGATCCGCCAGACCATTTTCAACGAGCTGAATCTCACCGCGTCGGCAGGCGTCGCGCCGGTAAAATTTCTCGCCAAAATTGCTTCCGATTTAAATAAACCCAACGGCCAGTACGTCATCACCCCTGAAGAGGTTCCGGCGTTTTTAAAAACGCTGCCGCTTGGCAAAATCCCCGGCGTAGGCAAAGTCTCCGCCGCGAAGCTGGAAAGTATGGGGTTACGCACCTGCGAAGACGTGCAGCGAAGCGACCTGGCTATGCTGCTCAAGCGCTTTGGGAAGTTTGGCCGCGTGCTGTGGGAGCGCAGTCAGGGCATTGACGACCGCGATGTAAACAACGAACGGCTTCGTAAATCGGTCGGGGTTGAGCGCACGCTGAGCGAAGACATCCATGACTGGTCAGAATGCGAAACCATTATTACGGAACAGCTCTATCCGGAGCTGGAGCGACGCCTGATCAAAGTAAAGCCTGATTTACTGATTGCCCGACAGGGCATCAAGCTGAAATTTAACGATTTTCAGCAGACGACGCAGGAGCACGTCTGGCCGCGCCTGAATAAAGAAGATCTTATCGCAACGGCGAAAAAGGCGTGGGAAGAACGACGAGGCGGACGAGGGGTGAGGCTGGTGGGACTGCACGTCACGCTGCTGGATCCGCAGCTGGAGCGTCAGCTGGTTTTGGGATTGTAGATTGCACTCATCATAGGCCCGGCAAGCGTAGCGCCGCCGGGCAACAGACGACAAATTACTTCGCAGGGATCGCCTTCAGCAGTTCCGTCAACAGCGTCCAGTAATGGCCGACGCTTTCAATATGAACCTGCTCATCCGGCGAGTGTGGACCGGTAATGGTTGGCCCGATGGAAACCATGTCCATGTCCGGATACGGCTTCTTAAACAGACCACATTCCAGACCCGCGTGGATCACCTGGATGTTCGGGGTGCTGTTGAACAGACGCTGATAAGTTTCACGCACCAGCGCCATCACCGGAGAGCTTGCATCCGGCTGCCAGCCAGGGTAGCTGCCTTTGGCGGAGGTTTTCGCGCCCGCCAGCGCACCCAGAGATTCCAGCATGCTTACTACATACTCTTTACCGCTGTCGATCAGGGAGCGGATCAGGCAGATAATTTCCGCGCTGTCGTCGCTCATGGTCACCACGCCCACGTTCAGAGAGGTTTCCACCACGCCTTTCGCCACGTCAGAATTGCGAATCACGCCGTTTGGCGTCGCGTTCAGCAGCTGAACGAAGCTGTTGCGAGACTGCGCGGTCAGGGCGGCTTTATCCGTAGACACGGATTCCAGCACCACGGTCAGGTTCTTCTCTTTCGCCGACAGTTCGTTTTTCAGGATATCCAGGTAGACGCTGGAGAGTTTTTTCAGCTCGTCCGCTTTCGCCGCTGGCACCGCCACGGTGGCAAAGGCTTCGCGTGGGATCGCGTTGCGCAGGGTGCCGCCGTTGAAGTCCACCAGACGCAGGTCCAGCTCGGCCGCGTGGCCCGCCAGGAAGCGTGCCAGCAGTTTGTTGGCGTTACCCAGGCCCAGGTGAATATCACCGCCGGAGTGACCGCCTTTCAGCCCTTTCAGCGTCAGCTTGAAGGTCTGGAAGCCCGCAGGGATCGCTTCGCGTGACAGCGGCAGGGTAGAGATGAAATCAATCCCGCCCGCGCAGCCCATGTAGATCTCACCTTCTTCTTCGGAGTCGGTATTGATCAGGATATCCGCCTGCAGCCAGTTCGCCTGCAGACCGAACGCGCCGTCCATGCCCGCTTCTTCGGTCATGGTCAGCAGCACTTCCAGCGGACCGTGTTCAACGCTGTCGTCAGCCAGCACCGCCAGCGCAGAGGCCATACCGATGCCGTTGTCCGCGCCCAGGGTGGTGCCGCGCGCTTTTACCCAGTCGCCATCGATGTACGGCTGGATTGGGTCTTTAGTGAAGTCGTGAACGGTGTCGTTGTTTTTCTGTGGCACCATGTCCAGGTGCGCCTGCAGTACAACCGGTTTACGGTTTTCCATGCCTGCGGTAGCCGGTTTGCGGATCAGAATGTTGCCAACCTGGTCGCGCTCTGCGTGCAGACCTTTTTCCTTCGCCCAACCCATAATATGTTCGGCAAGCTGTTCTTCATGGTAGGAAGGGTGTGGAATGGAGCAAATTTTGGCAAAAATATCCCACAGCGGCTGCGGAGATAATTGAGACAGTTCAGACACGATAAGTCTCCTTGTCGAGGCGCTGCAAACAGGGTTGCAGGCCACAGGGTTAGCAGGTTAATAGTTACCACAAGTCAGGCTTGCGAGATGCACCTGAGAATACCACTTTCTCTGCTGGCTGGTAGCATAAAGCATGTAAAAACTCAGGCAGGGAGCGCTAAACACTGGTTTTTAGTGCGCCAGATCTCTATAATCTCGCGCAACCTATTTCCCCCTCGAACACTTTTTAAGCCGTATAAAAACAGGCTGGGACACTTCACATGAGCGAAAAATACGTCGTCACCTGGGACATGTTGCAGATTCACGCACGCAAACTGGCTGCGCGTCTGATGCCTTCCGAACAGTGGAAAGGCATTATTGCCGTCAGCCGTGGCGGTCTGGTACCGGGGGCGCTGCTGGCACGTGAGCTGGGTATTCGTCATGTCGATACCGTCTGCATCTCCAGCTATGACCATGATAACCAGCGTGAGCTGAAAGTGCTGAAACGCGCTGAAGGCGACGGTGAAGGCTTCATCGTTATCGACGATCTGGTGGATACCGGCGGTACTGCGGTCGCTATTCGCGAAATGTATCCAAAAGCGCACTTCGTGACGATCTTCGCTAAGCCAGCGGGTCGCCCACTGGTTGACGATTACGTCATTGATATCCCGCAGGATACCTGGATTGAACAGCCATGGGATATGGGCGTGGTCTTCGTGCCGCCTATCTCAGGCCGTTAATACCAGTACGTAACTTTACACGCCCGGCTATGCCGGGCGTTGTTCTTTTTGGCCTGCCACGCGTTACAATGGGCACTATATGACGTATCCATGGAGGCAACGCAATGACGCAGGCGAATCTCACCGAGACTCTCTTCAAACCCCGTTTCAAACACCCTGAAACGTCGACGCTGGTCCGTCGGTTTAATCCGGGAACCATGCCTGCCGTCCAGTCCGCGTTAGACGGTAAAAACGTGCCCCACTGGTATCGCATGATTAACCGCCTGATGTGGATCTGGCGCGGTATCGATCCCCGTGAAATCCTCGACGTGCAGGCGCGTATCGTAATGAGCGAGTCGGAGCGTACCGACAGCGAGCTCTACGACACGGTGGTGGGCTACCGGGGCGGGAACTGGATCTACGAATGGTCTAAACAGGCGATGCTCTGGCAGCAAAAAGCCAGCCAGGAAGAGGATGCTACGCGAAGCGGCAAGCACTGGCTGCATGCGGCCAACCTCTACGCCATCGCCGCCTATCCGCATTTGAAAGGAGATGAGCTGGCCGAGCAGGCTCAGGCGCTGGCGAATCGTGCCTATGAGGAAGCTGCTCAACGCCTGCCGGGTCAGATGCGCGAGCTTGAGTTCGCCGTTCCGGGCGGTGCGCCCGTCACCGGGTTCCTGCACATGCCAGAAGGCGACGGCCCGTTCCCGACCGTGCTAATGTGCGGCGGGCTGGATTCCCTGCAAATCGACTATTACAGCCTGTATGAGCGCTACTTCGCACCAAAAGGGATCGCGATGCTGACGCTCGATATGCCTTCTATTGGATTCTCATCGAAGTGGAAGTTAACGCAGGATTCGAGCCTGCTGCACCAGCATGCGCTTAAAGCGCTGGAAAATGTTCCGTGGGTTGACCACACCCGCGTCGCGGCGTTCGGCTTCCGTTTTGGTGCCAACGTTGCGGTGCGTCTGGCTTACCTTGAATCTTCACGTCTGAAGGCCGTCGCCTGCCTGGGCCCGGTGGTTCACGCCCTGCTCAGCGATCCTGCCCGTCAGGGCAGCGTGCCGGAGATGTATCTGGACGTCCTTGCCAGTCGCCTTGGCATGCATGATGCCTCAGACGAAGCGCTGCGCGTTGAGCTCAATCGCTACTCGTTAAAAACGCAAGGGTTGCTGGGACGCCGCTGCCCGACGCCGATGCTGTCCGGTTTCTGGAAAAACGATCCGTTCAGCCCGGAGGAAGAGTCACGCTTAATCACTTCGTCATCTGCGGATGGCAAATTGCTTGAGGTGCCGTTCAGTCCGGTGTATCAGAATTTTGACAAAGCCTTGAAAGAGATCACGCGCTGGATCGCCCAGAGAGTGTGTTAATAGATTGCTAAATTTCGCTGGTTTGGTAAAACAGTGGCTTCACAAAAGGAGATCGCAATGACGTTACCGAGTGGACACCCGAAAAGTAGGCTGATCAAGAAATTTATGGCTCTCGGCCCGTATATTCGAGAAGAGCAGTGTGAAGAGAATCGCTTTTTTTTCGACTGCCTGGCTGTATGCGTCAACGTGAAGCCTGCACCCGAAAAACGTGAATTCTGGGGCTGGTGGATGGAAATGGAAGCAGAGGAGAAACGTTTTACGTATAGCTACCAGTTTGGCCTGTTTAACAAAGACGGCAACTGGCAGGCTACTACCATCAAAGATCAGGAAGTGATCGATCGCCTGGAATACACCCTGAAAGAGTTCCACGACAAAGCGAGCGCGCTGCTGGCCACCCTGGACCTTAAGTTCGAGCCTGCGGATGACTTTTCCAGCGAAGCGGTGAAGCTGACCGCGTAATGGTTTCTCCCTCTTCCTGTGAAAGAGGGCCGGGGTGAGGGCAGCAGACCGCATTTACCCTGGGCAAAAAAATCCCGGCTTGTATGCCGGGATTTTCTTATCTGGATAATCTTAGAACTGATACGTCACACCCAGCGCAACGATATCATCGCTGCTCACGCCCAGCTTATTATCGTCGTCAATCTGGTTGATTTTATAATCAACAAACGCGGACATGTTTTTGTTGAAGTAATACGTGGCGCCCACGTCAATATATTTCACGATATCTTCGTCGCCAATGCCTTCGATATCTTTACCTTTGGACTGTACATAACCCACGGATGGGCGCAGACCAAAGTCAAACTGATATTGTGCAACCACTTCGAAGTTTTGCGCTTTATTTGCAAAACCACCGGAGATAGGGGCCATATTGCGGGTTTCAGAATAAATAGTGGCCAGGTAAATATCGTTCGCGTCGTATTTCAGACCGGTTGCCCAGCCCTCGGCTTTTTTACCTTCACCGCGCGCCTGCAGGTTCTGCGCGTTGGTGCGATCGGAGCTGGCATAAGCACCAATGACGGAGAAATCGCTGCCGCCGAAGTCATAGGCCAGAGACGTACCAAAGCCGTCACCGTTCTGCTTTTTCACGTCGCGGTTTTCGTTTTTGCCCTGGTACTGCAGGGTCATATCAAGACCGTCTACCATGCCAAAGAAGTCGGTATTGCGGTAGGTGGCCAGTCCGGAGGCACGTTTCGTCATGAAGTTGTCGGTCTGTGCCAGGCCGTCACCGCCGAACTCAGGGAACATATCGGTGTATGCCGCGACGTCATAAAGCGCGCCCAGGTTACGGCCGTAATCCAGTGAACCAAAGTCTTTCAGTTTAATACCGGCGAACGCCAGACGTGTTTTCTGCGAGGAGTCGCTTTCAGCTTTGTTACCTGCGAATTCAGCTTCCCAACGGCCATAGCCCGTCAGCTGATCGTTAATCTGGGTTTCGCCTTTAAAACCGAAACGAACGTAAGTCTGGTCACCATCTTTGGTGTCATCATCACTGATATAGTGCATAGCTTTCACTTTGCCGTACACGTCCAGTTTATTACCGTTTTTATTATAAACTTCTGCTGCGTGAACAGATGCGGAAGCCACCACGCCCATAACCACTAATGCCAGAGTGCTCTTTTTCATTTTCGATCCTGTCTTATAAACGCGCTTTAAAAATTCGCTGGACGATAAGCTGATGCTTAAGTCCCGTGAAAAAACAGGAAGGGTTTTATCGTTCTGTAATGAAACTTTTATGACAAACTAAGAATAATTTTAAAAAACTGTGATTTATTATTACGGTAATAAATTTGTCAAATTCTGCCGCTACGCTTCCTGATCCCGCGCAACAAAGTGCCTGGTGATGCACTAAGGCAGTTGGCAACCGGGCTGACTCCTGTTAAAACGTTCGTTCGACATTACTTTCCCTTATCGTTGAACGGCAGAGAATCATGAGTGACAGCCAGACGCTGGTGGTAAAACTCGGTACCAGTGTGTTAACAGGCGGATCGCGCCGCCTAAATCGCGCCCACATTGTTGAGCTTGTACGCCAGTGCGCTCAGCTGCATGCCGCAGGGCACCGTATTGTGATTGTGACCTCCGGGGCGATTGCCGCCGGGCGTGAACACCTGGGTTATCCCGAACTCCCCGCGACGATCGCCTCTAAACAGCTGCTGGCCGCCGTGGGACAAAGCCGACTCATTCAACTCTGGGAACAGCTGTTCTCTATCTACGGTATTCACGTCGGGCAGATGCTGCTGACGCGTGCGGATATGGAAGACCGGGAGCGCTTCCTGAACGCCCGCGATACCCTGCGCGCCCTGCTGGACAACAATATTGTTCCCGTTATCAACGAAAACGATGCCGTTGCCACCGCTGAAATAAAAGTGGGCGATAACGATAACCTCTCTGCGCTGGCCGCCATCCTGGCCGGTGCCGATAAACTCCTGCTTCTGACCGATCAGCAGGGGCTGTTCACCGCCGACCCGCGCTCCAACCCGGAAGCCGAGCTGATTACCGATGTTCATGGTATCGACGATGCGCTGCGCGCCATCGCCGGTGACAGCGTGTCCGGCCTCGGAACGGGCGGGATGGGGACAAAGCTGCAGGCCGCCGACGTGGCGTGCCGCGCCGGTATCGACACCATCATTGCCGCGGGCAGCCGCCCTGGCGTGATTGGCGACGTGATGGAAGGCATTTCCGTTGGCACCCGCTTCCACGCCCAGGAATCCCCACTGGAGAACCGCAAGCGCTGGATCTTTGGCGCGCCGCCTGCCGGTGAACTCACCGTTGATGAAGGGGCAACCGCGGCGATTCTGGAACGAGGGAGTTCATTGCTTCCTAAAGGAATTAAAAGCGTGACAGGCCACTTCTCCCGTGGTGAAGTGATCCGCATCCGTAACCTTGAAGGTCGCGACATCGCGCATGGCGTAAGCCGCTATAACAGCGATGCCCTGCGCCGCATTGCGGGCCACCACTCGCAGCAGATCGACGCTATTCTGGGCTATGAATATGGCCCGGTTGCCGTGCATCGCGATGACATGATTATTCGTTAAGGAGCCAGAACATGCTGGAACAAATGGGCGCAGCCGCGAAGGCCGCTTCTTACAAACTGGCGCTCCTTTCCAGCCGCGAGAAAAACCGCGTGCTGGAAAAAATCGCTGATTATCTGGAAGCACAGTCTCAGGACATTTTGCTTGCCAACGAGCAGGATCTGCTGGAAGCGCGTCGAAACGGCCTGAGCGAAGCGATGCTCGACCGCCTGGCGCTGAACCCGGCGCGTCTTAAAAGTATCGCCGACGATGTTCGTCAGGTTTGTAATCTGGCCGACCCGGTAGGACAGGTGA
This sequence comes from Enterobacter cloacae complex sp. P38RS, assembly GCF_014930775.1. Lineage (NCBI taxonomy): Bacteria > Pseudomonadati > Pseudomonadota > Gammaproteobacteria > Enterobacterales > Enterobacteriaceae > Enterobacter > Enterobacter cloacae complex sp. P38RS. The sequence continues at coordinate 52,905 of NZ_JADBRS010000018.1, read as the reverse complement.
TTGACGGTGGGCTGCTCGACAGCGGTTTGCGTCTGGAGCGTCGCCGCGTGCCGCTCGGCGTCATCGGCGTGATTTATGAAGCCCGTCCAAACGTGACGGTTGACGTCGCTTCCCTGTGCCTGAAAACCGGTAATGCCGCCATTCTACGCGGTGGGAAAGAGACCTGGCGCACCAACGCCGCGACGGTGAAAGTCATCCAGCAGGCGCTGGAAGAGTGCGGTTTGCCGGCGGGTGCCGTGCAGGCGATTGAGAGCCCTGACCGCGCGCTGGTCAACGAGATGCTGCGCATGGACAAATACATCGACATGCTGATCCCACGCGGTGGCGCGGGCCTGCACAAGCTGTGCCGTGAGCAGTCGACCATTCCGGTCATCACGGGCGGCATCGGCGTATGCCATATCGTGGTAGACGACAGCGCCGAAATTGAGCCAGCGCTGAAGATTATCGTCAACGCCAAAACCCAGCGCCCAAGCACCTGTAACACCGTAGAAACGCTGCTGGTGCACCAGGGGATTGCGAGCGCCTTCTTGCCTGCTCTGAGCAAACAGCTGGCGGAGAGCGGGGTGACGCTGCACGCTGATACCAATGCCCTCGCGCTGCTCCAGGGTGGCCCGGCTAGCGTGGTTCCCGTAAAAGCGGAGCAGTACGACGACGAGTTCCTGTCGCTGGATCTGAACGTGAAGGTGGTTGCGGATCTCGACGACGCTATTGCGCACATTCGTGAACACGGCACGCAGCATTCTGACGCGATCCTGACGCGTACGCTGCGCAATGCCGATCGCTTTGTGAATGAAGTGGATTCCTCTGCGGTATATGTGAACGCTTCCACCCGTTTCACGGACGGCGGCCAGTTCGGACTTGGCGCAGAAGTGGCGGTCAGCACGCAGAAACTGCACGCGCGCGGTCCGATGGGCCTTGAAGCGCTGACCACCTATAAGTGGATCGGCTTCGGTGACGATACGATTCGTGCGTAAATAGTCACGGGTGATGCAAAAATAGCCGTTTGATTCAAAAGGGCATTGACGCATCACCCGGTTAGATCTAACCTTTTGCCCCGTGGTTACACTCGTAACCGGCCTCTCAGGGCCGATATAGCTCAGTTGGTAGAGCAGCGCATTCGTAATGCGAAGGTCGTAGGTTCGACTCCTATTATCGGCACTCACACAACAAAATCCTTTAAAAACAATGAATTAAGGCGATTGTCACTCTCGAGGTACAATCTTTTTTTAAGGGATTCTATGACCAACAGTTGCCGCTATGGTTAACAGTGGCTATTCAGGGAAGTTAGCACGTAGCGGCCTGTAGTTGTAAAGCTCGAACAGGTACAAAGCGTGAACAGTCCCCACGAACCGCTATCAACTCGAAGCTGATGACGCTGCCAACGTCTCTAAATCCTCCCGAAACAGATTGATCACACGCATTCAAGCCCGATGTGCGGCCTTATGGCTGCGTAAACAGGTGAATAGTGGTAATGCTCCGGTAGCTACAGATCCGGCTCTGCCAGCGCTTCGCTCACGCTCCGAAAGGTACATGAGCACCCTGATAAGGTGTGATCCCTCTGACAATCTGATTTGGTCACTGGTGACTTTCGCAAAGCGAAACCAACCAGGTTGGCCAGATGAAGTCGCTACGCTCCGCTTGTCTTCTTACCACTAACGGGGCTTTATGGCTTCTATTGTCTGAAATCTGATACATTGCACAAACATCATATGGATTACTGTAAAGTTCATCATTATGATTATGTGTGCCATTGCCAGTTAAGAAATGCGGAGAGGACAATATGGATGTTACTGATGAGGCTTTGTTGAGTTCTGGCTTTACACCATCGGATTTGAAGAAGATAAAGAATAACGTTGAAAGCTATGGTGGAACGTTGGGGAATGCAATCAGGGACCTGGCCAGGCGATTTATTCTAGCCGTGTGGGTTGTATCCGGTTGCCTTGCTGTATTAATTTTTCTTGTGATGTTCGCATCTGAGCAGAGTGTTTTCTCTGGTGCTATTGGCCTTTCTTGTGGCGCAGCGGTTGCAATTTTTATACAACCGCCTGTACTTGCTTATAAATCTTGGCGATTCTGTAGAGCGAACAAATCTTAATTAGTACTGTTATCAGTAGCCAGAAGATCAAAAATGACTTTCGCTTTGACACCATATCCAGCGATTTTCATCGTTAGCTTAGGCTTGCTCATTGTGTCAACTTTTCGGTAGTAATCACGCGGCAGCCAACGGAATAATCGCCAAGCTCCGGGTTTCCTTGCTAAGCCGAAGATACTATAGACACTCACCCCTAGAGTCACCGTATTATAAAGAGCTAATCCACTTTCTGGGCTAAACCCCATAAATTGTGCGGTCTCCATTGCGCCATCAGCAAAAATTCCTTCCGATTTGGATTGTTCACCATAGCGAAGATGGCTTGCTTCTTTTGTTATACCGTTAATACCATCAACAAATAAAACGGCTCCTGCAAGAACTCCAACAGGGGTCATAGTGGACATCATAACCATCCCACCAAATAATGCTGCTCCAGATACCACTATATGGATTGCCGAAATAACGTATCCGACGATTTTATTGTTTTCCCTGACAAACTCGACCTTTGCATAAAGTTGGGCGGCTCTGGTTCTTAACAGGCGTTCTTGTTCTTGCAGATTATCTGTTTCGGCACGCAGATTTTTGATGCATGCAATGCATTCTTCATCGGTTTTGGCCCGTCGTGCAGTTTCAAATTCTTTCTCTACGACCTGCCTTATCTCTTCGACAAACTTGATACGTGTTATCCCATCTTGCAAATAGAATGCTGATAGCCGATTTGCAGTTTCGACGAGTTTCCGGGCTTCCAGATTTACCATGGTATCTGACCATGTTCTGTTCCAGCCCCTGTTGAGCAGCGCAATATCCATTAAAGACTCCTTCCCAAAATGTGTCTGGTCATTTTACGTGCAATAAAGTCGAAGATAACAGGAAATACTTTCACAACCCGCCACTGTGGGTGTCCCGTTCCTTTATCCTTCCAGTTTACATTCTCCTGTTCAAAATATCCCCGGCTCTGTTGGTGATCTGCTAGACCGTCAGCCCAGGCTCTCGGTGAAAAGCACTTTTCTTCGCCAAATATCGCTACGTGATGCCTTCAGCGACACGCCTCACTGCAACAAGGAGTGCAGTTACACAATGCTGCTTTGGGCTGACGCAAGGGAGATAACTTGATGTTTTGAAGTGCATCTGTTCACTAATTGTACAGCAATTTAACATGTTGTATCTTATAAGTACTTGGCTTTTTTGGTCAGGTATTGCTTTTCGGCGCGTTGGCGTGAAGCGGGGTATACAACAGCGATTTGATCAACAGAAGGATAGCATTCGGGAGGATTTGAGGTGAGTTTACTTGTTCAAGGATTTTGGATGAGTTTATCTGGTCACCCCACAACTTCGGGTTTCAGGCCTTTGATCCTGCCAGAGCATTAAACGCCATAAAAGCATATTTTTCTATTCACCAGCAGATGCAAAGTCACCACGGCGACGTTACCACAACGGGTAGAAGGTCTACCCTCACCTGGCGAAATTCTCCCGTCCTGGCGGTCATAGATGCGTATCTTTTTCCACACCAGCGCATGCAGTCCCATCAATCCCTTCTACGCTTCACCAGAAGCCCTCAGCTGCGATTTCTAGCACCAGATATAACTGGCGTAACGATAATCCATGACTCCCCACAGCGCGATACAGGATTCACCAGAGGGCATCTGTCTTGATGACAGTACGTCGTCTTGCCCTTGAATAGCAATAAGTGTCGCGGCATAAGCAACTTAATCCTCGTCATCATTCTGTAATACCCTACGCAGGATTCGGCTCGATTCCAGTATCGGCAGATCTTCCATTAATAACGCCGATCGCGATGGCAATTTATTAAACAAGCGCTCTGTTTGCGAGGCGAGATAGGCCACCAGAGGATGTGCGTCAGGGTCGCCTGAAATCAACTCCACGTTGTATTGCGTGACCGTGCCTTCACCAAAGACCCCCGAGCAGTAGTTGGTCCCGCCCAAATATCTGAAGTCTTCAATAAAAAAGCTGAACATGCGCATTATTTTGTGAGCATCGCGTTGGTCAGTACGGTTGTCTGCTATCCGAAACAGTATGGTATTACCTTCAATGTCATATTGATAACGAAGGCGGTGCTGCTTAAATAGCAAGATAAGCAGTAAACGATTTATCCTGCTGAACTGTTCCGTCACCCTGACAACGTTGTTAATCATAGTATCTGACTGTTTTTTCATTTTCGCGTGGCGATGCGCCGCGCTTTTGCCGGGCCGAAGCTGTGGCTTTTCGATTCCCTGAAGGAGCTGAGCATCAATGACCCCATGCTCAATGACGTAATGAATATGCTTAATGGCGGGCTCCAGCGCCTCAATGGAAAACAGCTCGGTATAGCCGTCGCCGGCATCAATGCCCGTTTGATATTTGGCCAAAAGAAAATGCAGCATTTTTTCCAGCTTAAAGACCTCGGACTGCGGTAACGCAATGCGGTAAGAATGGGCATAATCCACATCGCCCCAGACCCGTTTTAGCGACTGAATGCGGTTATAGATATTATTGGCTTTACCCACTTTCATCATCTTTTTGGCCGGGAAAAGCAATAAATAGAGAAAAGAAGGGGTGTCCATAAAGCGCCTGTGAATGCGGTAACGGAAAAAGCAATGATAGAAGTTTTTTCATGCCAGGCGTAGCGTAGCGTTCACAATGCTGAGCGCTTCATGCTTAAGGCCGGTATAGCCCCAAAAGGCTATACCGCCACTCCCTCCTATCGTGCAATTAACGCAAACACGCCCCAGCCAATATATTCCCTTGTGTAAGCCACATGGCGCTTAGGCGCTGCCGTCAGCTCCGCGCGCACCTCCTGTGCAAAATCATCGTCGGGGTTTTGATCCAGCCAGCGGCGCAGGGTCATCCATTTCGCGGCTTCGTATCTGTCCCAGCCTTCCTGATCTGCCAGCACCATTTCGACCAGGTCATAGCCCTGGCGATCGAAAGACGCGACAAGGTCGGGCAGGGTGAGAAAGTCTGCGGTGGACGAGACGCCGCAAGCCCGAGCCGTCTCCTCCGTTGCGGGAACCTGTCGCCAGTAAGGTTCACCGATGAGCATGATTCCCCCGGGCTTAAGGCTTTGTGCCAGCAGGTCCATCGTCCCGGCAACGCCGCCCGCAATCCATGTGGCGCCAACACAGGCCGCCACGTCGCATTGTTCATCAGCCACGTAGCCCGCCGCGTCGTTATGCACAAAATGGACGCGTTCGCTGACGCCGAGCGCCTCTGCGCGCCGCGTTGCCTGCGCGGTAAAGATTGGGCTCATGTCGATACCGGTACCGGTAATCCCGTGATCGCGCGCCCAGGTGCAAAGCATCTCTCCCGAACCGCTGCCGAGATCGAGAAGGCGCGCGCCTGGCTTCATGCGTAACACGCGCCCCAGCGTGGCGTACTTTTCTGGCGTGAAGGGGTTATGAATGCGGTGTTCGCTTTCGCTAACAGTAAATATGCGTGGGATATCCATCATCCTCTCCTTAACGATTATCAGGCTGGGCACGGACGTTGTTCAGCCCGGTAGTATTGATACGGTAGGGCTGACCGTTAACGGATTTGATCAGCTTTTTGGTTTTGAGCTTTTTGAAGACGGCGAGCGTGCAGTCGCTGAGCAATAGCCCTTCGCGGCTGTAACATTCAACGGCGGTGACGCGGCCGGACGTATCGCGGACGTGCACAATACGGCCACCTTTGGCGAGAACGTGTAAGGTACGCTGTTCCTGACGGGATAAATTCATACTGGAAAACCTGTTTAATCATCATGTGCAAAACGTGCAAACACACAGCGGTGTCCGCATTCGATTTCGGCGCATTGATAATCAGTCCGGCCTGAAAAGGTCGGGGAGCTGATTATCGGATGATTACATTCTCCAGCATCAAAGCCTCGGATTGAGTTGAAAGGTATTTACGGGGTGAATGATAACACCCGGTCATTGTATGTGTATACCCAGGGTTGAAAAGTGTGATCCCGGTAAGATCACACTGTACCGTTTTTTATATTTTTATCGATTTCAGCCTGTGGCTTTCCGAACAGATAGCCCTGCACGAGATCGCAGCCCAGCGCCTGAAGCCGTTCAAGCTGCGCTTCGGTTTCCACACCTTCTGCAATGACCCGCATATTGAGGCTCTTCGCCATGCCGGTAATCAGTTTAACGATATTAAGCGCATCGTCTTGGGTGGATATCGGATTCACAAAGGATTTATCAATTTTAATTTTATCAAAATTGAGTTCACTCAGCCTCGAGAGCGAGGAATAACCCGTTCCGAAATCATCAATGGAAATTTTTACCCCCAGCGATCTGAGCTTTTTGAGAATAGTGAGCGGCGTGTTGCTGTCACTGAAGAGCGAAGACTCCGTAACTTCCAGCTCAAGGCGGCTGGCCGGCAAGCCCGTCTCTTTCAGGATGGACTGAACCATTGCAGTAAATGATTTAGTCCCCAGCTGAACAGGTGAGACGTTTACCGAGATTCTGGCCGGAACCGCCCAGGAAGCTGCCTCCCGGCAGGCAAGTTCAAGCACATTTTTGCCAATCTCATTAATCATCCCTGTTTTTTCAGCAACAGAAATAAAGTAATCAGGCGACAAAATCCCCTTTACCGGGTGTATCCAGCGAATAAGCGCTTCATAGCCGTAAATTTCATTGCTGAATGAATCGACAATAGGCTGGTAATAAACAACGAATTCATGGTTGCTGATCGCGAGAGCCATATCATGCTCAAGGGTTCTGCTTTCCTGCAGCTTCTGCAGCATCCACTGACGGAAGACTTTTATCTGCTGTGAGCCCTCTTTTTTGGCTTCGTAGAGGGCCAGATCGGCAAATTTATAGAGATAATCCGAGCGCCGCTCATTATCAGATAAGACGATACCTACACAGGTGGCAATTTTTATCAGCTGGTTATTGATTGTATAGGGCAGACTGATGTGAGCGCTGATCTCTTTGGCGCGCGAAACCGCTGCGTTCTCGGTCAGGCCGCTGGAGAGAAGTGCAAATTCGTCACCGCCCAGGCGGTAAAACGTATCCGTCGCGTTACTCATTGAGGTAAGCCGTCGGGATACCTGATTCAACAGTAAATCGCCGGCGTCATGGCCATAGGTATCGTTGACCTCTTTGAACCGGTCTAAATCAAATAACATCACCGTGACAGGGGTATGGTTTTTATCTGCCTGAAGGGTAATTTTATTGAGATCGTCCCAGAAGAACAGACGGTTTTTCATGCCGGTAAGGGAGTCATGATACACATCATATTCCAGCTTCGAATTCTGTATTTGCAGCGTTTCTTTTGAACGCTGAAGTTCGTCAGCGAGGGTTTTAACCTGCATGTGGGCTTTAAGAATATTTTTATTCTGATAGATCATTAAGAACCCCAGAATAAAGCTTAATATCACCAGAAGTAACGAAAGTACGGAGTAAATATAATATAGGATCTGTATTTTATGGTTAGATTCATTAATTGTGTTAATATCTTTGGTTAATGCGCTTGAAGACAGTTGACTGAGCGGCGCATCGAGCAGGTGCATATTTGCCAGGTACTTTTTTAATTCTTCATGGCTCATTTTTTCCAGGTTACTGTCCAGATACGCCAGTATTTCTTTCAGGCGTGCAGCGATCTCTTGATGCGTTTTATCGCTCTCAATATAGCGGCCTAAGTCTCCCCCGTTCAGTAACTCGCCCTGGCTGAGCATAATTTCGAGACGCATGCGGGCCTGGTCTATCGTAACGTCATCGGTATCGGTTGCGTATAGACCAAGCCATGATTCAAATCGGTAATACTCTGATACCAGTTGAGCCACGGACCAGGACTCAGTGTAGTGAGTCAGTTTTTGCAGCTCTTGCTGACGATCGTAAACAAGAAATGCAATATATCCCGTCGTGATAAAAAGAGAAAAAATGATACCAACCAGTATCCTGTTCATTATGTTCTCCTGAACTGCTATTCAATCTTCATTTTGCTAACCTGCCATGCTGAACGCGAGTAATAAATTTGATTATTCAACTCAGGAAGACTGTCATAAGGGTATACAATGAATGATGGGCCTTTATCGCGGATACGCATATATTCGCCATTAATCTTTAAGGCAAGAATAGCATTATATTTCTTAAAATCGCTGAGAGGAATAGCGGTAGCGTAATCATTAAGGGCAATAACATTAACGACAGAACCCTTTGCTCCAACATAATCCATGAGTTTGTTCATTGGAACACCCTCAAACTTCGTCCTGCCCGTATACCAGGGAGATGTCGTCTCGAAACTCACCATGCCGAGTTTTTCAAGGCTTGCGAGATCAAACACTGCTTTTCCATCTTCGTTAGTATTTTCTATATTCCCGTAAATCGTCAAAATGGGTTTTCCGGCGGGTTTCGGCAGTTCACCCGCCCAGGCTAAACTCTGAACCAGACAGCATACCAGCATTAGGATTAATCGCATTATGGCCTCCACTTTTGCACAGAAGTATATGAATTATAATTTAGTTATCCTACTAGTTTATGTATTTTGTTGAGACGCTACCGTTTTTGGATATGCGTTGCAGGAAAATGTTTTAAAATCATCGAGTTGAAGTGGTTTGGTGCGAGCGGGTTTTACAGCACTGTGAGTGCTTCTTTTTTTAAGTACGCGACCATTATGTGAATAAAGTCGCTTTCGGCTAAAAAACGATCGTTTTTTATTGACGCGCACGAGGCATCGCCCGGGCAGCGTTGCTAACCATAACGTCGGATGCCCCAGACTGCAGGTTACCGGGACAACGACGCCTGGTTATTTTTCGCCAATTTATATGTCGCGCTAATTGTGCCGTTTAATTATCACACTCCGGCGATTTTTTATTCGAGAGCGGATAAAAAGGCCTTTTTTTTATTTAATTTTTCTGGTTGCCGCTTTTCGTCATGCTGGCAAAAACGCTATCCCGGTAGATCCAGGCATGTACTAATGCAGCAGAAATATGTAATAGCACCACGGCAAAAAGGAGTTTTGCCAGAAGGCTATGCGCATCGTGACACCAGGCGAAAAGGGTTGGGCTTACTGGCAAAATCGGTGGGAGATTAAATCCCTCGAACATGACGACGGGCAAGCCTGCTGCCGACAGCTGCGCCCAGCCCAAAAATGGCATTGCCAGCATGAGCGCATACAGCAGCCAGTGCGACGCTTTAGCCGCAAGCACTTGCCAGAAGGGTAAATCAGCAGGCAGCCGGGGCGTCTTGCTACGAAGTCGGTTCACCAGACGGAGCAGCGCCAGCAGTAATATGGCAATCCCCAGAGGGCGATGCAGGTCGATAAGCGCAATCCGGTGATGAAGCGTCGTCATCATTGCGGTACCAATAAACAGCATGGCCAGAATCATCGCCGCCATTAGCCAGTGTAGTCCTCTTGCCAGGGCGTTGAAATGCTGCGGCGCTTTTCCGTGTTCTTGATTCGGGTTCATTTTATCTCCTGCTTTTCAACAGCTTCGGTGGCTTTGCCGTAACCAATTTCCCGTTCCCGGCGACTAAAGGAGTGTGAATACGCGGCGGAACGCGCGTTTAACACCGGATCGTCAGACACGTTCACACCCGAAGGAACCGTCGAGGGGTCGAAGTTAACGTCGCGGCACGGACCGTCAGCCTGGGCTTCGACGCGCACCACTTCCAGCGTACCGGCCACGATCTGCCTGCGATCGTTAGGCCACGGCCGGGAAGGGTCATCCACCGGATCGCCCGGCTGGGCGAGTTGCAGAACAAAATCCCAGTAGAGAGGCTTCTGAGCAAGCCTCTGGCTGACGCCCTCGAACATGATGTTGCGATCGGCCTTCTGGCGCTGCTCCTCGCTCAGCGACACAAAAGGATCGTGCGGGCGCATCATCCAGCGTACCGCCTGGCGATTTCCGAGACCGTCCACGAGGTAAAAGGCGTTAATGCTGTAGAACGTTGCGCCGGCAAAGCTCCCGGGGGCGGGCTTTTGTGCCGCCCATTTGAGGTATTTCTCTGCTTCCGGATAGGCTTTTAAGAATGCCGCGAGGCGCTGTGGATCCGGCTTGCCGGTGGCCGGGTCTGGCGCGGTTGCCTGGTGCAGCGCCAGAAATCCTTCAGGGTCCCGGGTCGCAAAGAAGGGTTCGTTGTTCATCGCCATACGCCACTGCTGGTTATCGTCTGTTCTGAACATCAGGGCCATGCTCAGGGTTTTCGTTGAGCTATCCGCCGCGTGGGGGTCGCCAGTGCCGATGGAAAACCGTCCGACAACAGGGGTATGCTGCTGGGAAAAAAGGCGCGCGGTTGACAAAGACGTTGCTGAACCGGCTGGAATGAAGTTTCCCGTAAAACACATTCCTTTGCCATGTGCCCGGCGAAATCCGGGAGGAAACGGCGTTGGTGTTTCCGAGACTAATGCCTGACTGGTGGTGCGAGAACCGATCCAACCCGCCGTCCACGCAAATGCGGATGCTATCGCGCCCACGATCGCGGCGATGATGGCCAGCGCTCCCCAGGATTTTTTGGATCGTAAATCCACATTAGACATAGACGTTTTTCCAGTGTGAAAGAATAATACCTGTCACGCGCACGAACATCGGCGAGCCACGCATTAATACAGGGATAAAGTTGAGGCGATTATTTTTTTATAATCGCGGTAATATGCCAGAGGATATTTTTATGATGAGGCGATTATAGACGCGCTAAAGAATAATAGACTGAAAAGCCACTATTTTTATAACGTGCGTTTTACGCTCTGAGAAGAGTATATAAGGTAAACTTTATTAAAAAAGAATATCACGAAAAGTTTATAATTTTTGATGCCAGATATTTTCGCGTTCGCCACCCGGCGGGCGGTCTAACCCGCCTCCAGCATCCCAAAACTCACAATTCGCGAGCGTCCCAGCTCTTTCGCCCGGTACAGTGCCACGTCCGCGGCGCGCAGCAGGTTGTCACTTTGAGCATGCTCTGGATAGCTGGCGATACCAATCGACACATCCACCGGCCCAATCTCGGTCAGCCCGTAGCGAAGCGATAGCGCATGCACGCCGTTGTAAATCTTCTGCGCGCAGGCGTGCGCTTCTGCTTCACCGGCCCCGGGAAGCAGAACCAGAAACTCCTCGCCCCCGTAGCGGAATGCCAGCCCGCCGTCGTGCGCGGCCCGCTGAACAATCGTCGCCACGTTTTTGATTACCTGATCGCCGGCCTCGTGACCAAAGCGGTCGTTAATGCTTTTAAAGTGATCGATGTCGATCATCATGCAGCTTAACGGCTCGCCGTTGCGCATGGCCTGCGTCATTTGCGTGTGCAGGGTGTCTTCCAGATGATGACGATTACGCAGGCCGGTAAGCGGGTCAAACAAGGCTTTTTCCAGCAGCGCGTTGCGCAGGCGCTGATTCGCCAGCGCCAGTCCGAGCGCCTCGGCCATCAGTTCCAGATACGCGCGTGCAGGAGCATTTTCCGGGGTGATGTTCTGGAACGAGAGCAATCCAATGGCCTCGCCCTGGGCGATAAGCGGTACGCACAGTGCGCTTTCCGCCTGTGATTCCGGGAGATGATAGCAGGCGACATCCGGTTCACCGTTAACCGGCGGGTGGCTCTGACCGCGACGCACGGCCCAGCACGCATCGGGGTGGAATGTGGCCTCATCATCTGCCGGTGAAAGCCACTGGGCGACGCAGCGCATTTGCCACGGATCGCGGTCAAAAACGTAGAGCCGGCCCGCTATCCCCGGCGCGATATTGGGCGCAAACAGCTCCGCCACGTTAATCACGTCGTCAAAGTTTTCACACCCCTGCAGCCGCTGGGTCATGCGCGCCAGCAGCTCGCGGATGGCCCAGTCGGCGTCACGCTCTTTTTCCAGCCGCTGTCGCGCAAGGCCGTTTTCACGAAAGATGCGGATGGCCTGGGCCATATCGCCAATCTCATCAATCTGGTTAAAGTTGGGCGTTTCAACCGCGAAGTCCTGAGAAGCCAGACGGTGAACCACGTCGCTCAGGCGTACCACCGGGCGCAGCACGCGGCGTTTTAATATAAAGCCGAGCACAAACAAGAACAGCAGGGCGGTCAGGCCAACCATCACTTCAGAAGCCGTGCGCAGCGCTTTCGATTTTTTCGTCGCCTCCCGTACGGAGGCGATGACACGTTTGTCGAGTATCTGGCGAAAGCGATCGATTTGGGTTTGTGCGCGCTCAAGCTCCTGCTCGTAGGGCATGCCATAGAGCAGGGCAACGGCCTGCGCATCTTCACCCCGGGCCACGCTCGTCAGTGCCGCCTGCTGCTCATCCTGCAGTGCATCAATGATTTTTAAACCATCATGCAGCAGGGCCAGCTCGTCATCTGAAGCGCCGGTGTCCTGCAGTTTCTCCAGCTTCAGCTCGATGCTCTTCAGTTTTTTCTCTGACGCATTGTACTCATCCAGGATTTGCGGATTTTTTTTGATGACATACAGGCGCGCTAAATCGGACTGTTTCCAGGCGTCGGTTTCAATATTTTCTGTAAGCTCATCAAAATTTTGACGTAGTTCAATGGCCTGACGTTCGGCGGTGTCAGCTCCGGAGGCCATCAGCATGATAATGCCGGAGGCGATAGTCAGGCAGACCGTGGCACCGTAGGCCCAGTTGGTTATTGTCGCGATTCGCACCTGGAGATCCTTTTACCGCATAAAGAGGATGGCGTTCTTCAAATTATAGAAAACGTATGATTTAAGGCGAAAAAAAAGGCGGCACAGCGCCGCCTGATGTGGTCGTTATCGTCACGTCCCTACAAATCTGGAGAGTTTTTTCCCTCTTCGATGAACTCGGCGTCCAGCTCTTCGGCATTGCCCGCGTGATCGCGGCCGGAGAAGAGGTTCCAGCAGGCGATAAACAGCGCGGCGATGAGCGGCCCAATCACAAAGCCGTTAATGCCGTACAGCTCCATGCCGCCGAGGGTGGAGATCAGAATCAGGTAGTCCGGCATTTTGGTGTCTTTCCCCACCAGCAGCGGGCGCAGGATATTGTCCACCAGCCCGACAATAATCACGAAGAAGCCAACAATAAACAGCCCCTGCCAGAGCTGGTGCGTGGCGAACAGGTAAATGGCGGCTGGCACCCAGACAATCGCCGAGCCGACGGCGGGGACCAGCGAGAGGAACGCCATCAGCGCGCCCCAGAGCACGCTGCCGTCGATGCCCACGATGGCAAACGCGATCCCGCCGAGCGTGCCCTGAACGACGGCCACCACCGCCGTCCCTTTCACCGTCGCCCGGGAGACGCCGACGAACTTGGCGAACAGGTGCTGTTTAACAAAATCAGACAGCGGCAGGGAGTCGAGGATCTGGCGTACCAGATACGGTCCATCCTTCAGCAGGAAGAACAACAGATAAAGCATGATGCCGAAGCTAATCGCAAAACCAAACGTGCCTTTGCCGATCAGGAACGCGCTGCCTGCCAGATACTGCCCGCCCTGCAGCGCGACGTCGGAGAGTTTTTTCTGGATCTGCGCCGCGTTGGTCAGGTTGTGATCCGCCAGGAAGCCGCTGGCCCAGTCCGGCAAGTGGTTGAAGATGCTCGCCACTACCTCCGGGAATTGGGTGTTGTTCTCCTGAAGCTTCGTGTAAACCACGTTCAGCTCAATGGCGAGCGAGGAGAGGATCACCATCAGCGGGATAAAGACGATCAGGCAGATAATGCCAATCGTCAACAGCGAGGCAAGCCCGTTGCGCTCCCCCAGCGCGGTGCGCAGCTTGTTTTTTACCGGGTTGAAGATGACGGTCAGAATGGCGGCCCACAGTATCGCGGAGAAGTAGGGCGACAGCACGTCGAAGAAGGCCCAGGTCACAAGGGCGAGAATGAAAATAAAGAAACCTTTGGTCAGTCCGTTAAAGCGCATCAGTCAGTCCTGGTTACTAAGAAACTGTGACGACTATAGAACCGATTGCGAGAATTACCAACCCGGCGGCCAGTTCAGCAATATCGCAGTATGAATTTGCGCTTCACGGATAGCACTTTCGACTGACCGAAGATCGCACGTTCCCGCATCATGCTGTTAGTATCTGCTTGCGGAGGTGCTTATGGCCTGGCGTCCCATTCTTTATGTGATCCTCACAATCCACCCCAGACTCAGCGCGCGGCGCGCCCGTTTGCGTCTGGTCATCTAGCTTTTTATTAACAATCGCGGTATAACACCTTCTTTGGATGTTTAGATGTCCATACGTATAGAAGGTAATATGCAAACACAACAAGAAAATGGACAGCTTAAGCGCACCATGAAAACACGCCACCTGATTATGCTCTCGCTGGGCGGCGTGATTGGGACAGGGTTATTCTTCAATACCGGATACATCATTTCCACCACCGGGGCGGCGGGCACGCTGCTGGCGTACCTGATCGGCGCGCTGGTGGTCTGGCTGGTGATGCAGTGTTTGGGTGAGCTCTCCGTGGCGATGCCGGAAACCGGCGCGTTCCACGTCTATGCCGCCCGCTATCTCGGCCCGGCGACGGGCTATACCGTGGCGTGGCTCTACTGGCTCACCTGGACGGTGGCGCTCGGCTCGAGCTTTACCGCCGCCGGGTTCTGCATGCAGTACTGGTTCCCGCAGGTGCCCGTCTGGGCGTGGTGCGTGGTCTTTTGCGTGGTGATTTTCGGCCTTAACGTCATCTCCACGCGCTTCTTTGCCGAAGGGGAATTTTGGTTTTCGCTGGTGAAGGTCATCACCATCATCGCCTTTATTATCCTCGGCGGGGCGGCGGTCTTTGGTTTCATCCCGATGCAGGACGGTTCACCCGCGCCGGGCTTAAGCAACCTCACCGCCGAGGGCTGGTTCCCGCACGGCGGCCTGCCGATCCTGATGACCATGGTGGCGGTGAATTTTGCCTTTTCCGGGACCGAGCTTATCGGCATCGCAGCGGGTGAAACGGAAAATCCGCACAAGGTCATTCCGGTTGCGATCCGCACCACCATCGCGCGGCTGATCATCTTCTTTATCGGCACCGTGTTTGTGCTGGCGGCGCTGATCCCGATGCAGCAGGCGGGCGTGGAAAAAAGCCCATTCGTGCTGGTGTTTGAAAAGGTCGGTATTCCTTATGCCGCTGATATTTTTAACTTCGTGATCCTGACGGCGATCCTCTCGGCGGCGAACTCCGGGCTGTACGCCTCCGGGCGCATGCTGTGGTCGCTCTCGAATGAGAAAACGCTCCCGCGCTGCTTTGCCCGCGTGAACAAAAACGGCGTGCCGCTGACGGCGCTCTCGGTTTCCATGCTCGGCGGCGTGCTGGCGCTGTTCTCAAGCGTGGTGGCCCCGGACACGGTGTTTGTCGCACTCTCGGCCATTTCTGGCTTTGCGGTGGTGGCGGTGTGGATCAGCATCTGCGCGTCGCACTTCGTTTTCCGTCGCCGTCATCTGCAGTCCGGCCAGCCGCTCTCTGCGCTGCAGTACCGCGCGCCGTGGTATCCGCTGGTGCCGGTGCTCGGTTTTATCCTCTGCGTGGTGGCCTGCGTCGGCCTGTGGTTTGACCCCAGCCAGCGCATTGCCCTTTATTGCGGGCTTCCGTTCGTCGCCCTGTGTTATGGTGCCTACTACCTGACCCGAAATATGACATCGCCGGAGCCTGAACATGTTGCAGAATAATCCGCTTACCGCCATCCTTGAAAAACAGCCGTTTGTGGTGCTGGATGGCGCAATGGCAACGGAGCTGGAAGCGCGCGGCTGTAACCTTGCAGACAGCCTCTGGTCGGCCAAAGTGCTGGTGGAAAACCCGGATCTTATCCGTGAAGTGCATCTTGATTACTACCGCGCGGGCGCGCAGGTGGCGATCACCGCCAGCTACCAGGCTACGCCTGCGGGCTTTGCGGCACGCGGTCTGGATGAGGCGCAGTCCCGCGCGCTGATTGGCAAAAGCGTGGAGCTGGCGCGTAAGGCGCGCGAAGCGTACCTGGCCGAAAACCTGCACGCGGGCACGCTGCTGGTAGCGGGCTCCGTTGGGCCGTACGGCGCGTATCTGGCAGATGGCTCAGAGTATCGCGGCGACTATGTGCGTAGTGCCGAAGAATTCACAGAATTCCACCGCCCGCGCGTGGAAGCGCTGCTGGACGTGGGTGCAGACCTGCTGGCCTGCGAAACGCTGCCGTCGTTCACGGAAATAAAGGCGCTGGCCGCGTTGCTGACGGCGTATCCCCGCGCACGGGCGTGGTTCTCCTTCACCCTGCGCGACAGCGAGCACCTGAGCGACGGCACGCCGCTGCGGGAGGTGGTTTCTTCTCTGGAGGACTATCCGCAGGTCGTCGCGCTGGGCATCAACTGTATCGCGCTGGAAAACACCACGGCGGCGCTGAAGCAGTTGCATAGCCTGACGCCGCTGCCGCTGGTGGTCTACCCGAACTCGGGCGAGCATTATGATGCGGTAACCAAAACCTGGCACCACCACGGCGAAGCGTGCGAGACGCTGGCGGGGTATCTGCCGCAGTGGCTGGCTGCGGGAGCGAAGTTAATCGGCGGATGCTGTCGCACCACGCCGAAGGATATTGCAGAGCTGAACGCGCAGCGCTGAGTTTGTGCCGGGTAAGGCGCAGGCGCCACCCGGCACAAACCAACCGCACAAAATCAACTATCCTTTCCCGCTTTTTTTCTAAAAACGAATCGTCATTAGCGATTCTTTTTTATTCCTTTATCAAAATTCCCGCGCCGGAAATACTGCCCTCATAACAACAGGGGAGCAGGCACTATGGCAATTTCATCGCGAATCACACTTCTCGGCGCGCTGGCGCTGTGGGCATTTCAGGCGCAGGCGGTGGACGTTACCGTCGCATATCAAACCTCGGCTGAGCCGGCGAAGGTTGCGCAGGCGGACAATACCTTTGCGAAAGAGAGCGGCGCGAAAGTCGACTGGCGCAAGTTCGACAGCGGCGCGTCCGTCGTGCGTGCGTTAGCGTCCGGCGACGTGCAGATTGGCAATATCGGCTCCAGCCCGCTGGCGGTCGCGGCCAGCCAGCAGGTACCGATTGAGGTTTTCCTCCTCGCCTCTCAGCTCGGTAATTCCGAAGCGCTGGTGGTGAAGAAAAACATCACCAAACCGGAAGATCTGATCGGCAAACGCATCGCCGTGCCGTTTATCTCCACCACCCACTACAGCCTGCTGGCGGCGCTCAAACACTGGGGCATCAAGCCGGGGCAGGTGCAAATCATCAATCTTCAGCCGCCGGCGATAATCGCCGCCTGGCAGCGCGGGGATATTGACGGGGCCTACGTGTGGGCACCGGCAGTAAACGAGCTGGAAAAAGACGGCACCGTGCTGACCGACTCCGAGAAAGTGGGCCAGTGGGGCGCGCCGACCCTCGACGTGTGGGTGGTGCGCAAAGACTTTGCCGAGAAACATCCTGAGGTGGTGAAAGCCTTCGCG
Source organism: Enterobacter cloacae complex sp. P38RS (assembly GCF_014930775.1). Classification (NCBI taxonomy): domain Bacteria; kingdom Pseudomonadati; phylum Pseudomonadota; class Gammaproteobacteria; order Enterobacterales; family Enterobacteriaceae; genus Enterobacter; species Enterobacter cloacae complex sp. P38RS. The sequence continues at coordinate 35,524 of NZ_JADBRS010000018.1, read as the reverse complement.
AAAAGCGCGATTGACGCCCAGCAGCCGTACATCAGCAACCCGGATGAGTGGCTGAAGCAGCCCGCCAATCTGGAAAAACTCTCCCGCCTGAGCGGCGTGCCGGAAGCGGACGTGCCGGGGCTGGTGAGGGGCAATACCTATCTGACCCCCGCGCAGCAGGTGCAGCAGCTAAACGGGCCGGTGAGCAAAGCGATTGTAGATACCGCCACCTTCCTGAAAGAGCAGGGCAAAGTGCCTGCGGTCGCGGCGGATTACAGTCAGTACGTCACCGACCGCTTTGTGAAATAAGGAGTCCGCCATGCTGAACATTACGAACCTGTATGCCGATTACGGTGGTAAACCCGCGCTGGAGGACATCAACCTGACGCTGGGCAGCGGTGAACTGCTGGTGGTGCTCGGCCCGTCCGGCTGCGGAAAAACCACGCTGCTGAATCTGATTGCCGGGTTTGTACCGTATCAGCACGGCACCATTCAGCTGGAAGGCAAAAAGGTGGATGGCCCTGGCGCCGAGCGCGGCGTGGTCTTTCAGAACGAAGGATTGCTTCCGTGGCGCAACGTGCAGGAGAACGTGGCGTTTGGGCTACAGCTTGCGGGTGTGAACCGTGAACAGCGGCTGGCAACCGCGCGGGCGATGCTGAAAAAAGTGGGGCTGGAAGGGGCGGAAAAACGCTTTATCTGGCAGCTTTCCGGCGGCCAGCGTCAGCGCGTCGGGATCGCCCGCGCGCTGGCGGCGAATCCGCAGCTGTTGCTGCTGGACGAGCCGTTCGGGGCGCTGGACGCCTTTACCCGCGAGCAGATGCAAACCCTGCTGCTGCGCCTGTGGCATGAGACGGGCAAGCAGGTGCTGTTAATTACCCACGATATCGAAGAGGCGGTGTTTATGGCGACCGAGCTGGTGCTGCTCTCGCCGGGGCCGGGGCGCGTGCTGGAGCGGCTGCCGCTGGATTTCGCCCGTCGCTACGTCGCGGGGGAGCCGGTGCGCAGCATCAAATCAGATCCGCGGTTTATTGAGCAGCGTGAATACGTCTTAAGCCGCGTGTTCGAACAGCGGGAGGCCTTCTCATGAGCATCGTCTTTAGTGAAAAAACGCGCCGCACGCGTCTGGCGCTGCGCTGGCCTTTCTCACGTCAAATTACGCTGAGCGTCGGTACGCTGCTGGTGCTGCTGGCAGCGTGGTGGGCGGTTGCGGCCCAGCAGTGGGTCAGCCCGCTGTTTCTGCCGCCGCCGGGACAGGTGCTGGCGAAACTCATCTCCATCGCCGGGCCGCAGGGCTTTATGGACGCGACGCTCTGGCAGCATCTCGGCGCAAGCCTGACGCGCATTCTGGTGGCGCTGCTGGCGGCGGTGGTTATCGGTATCCCGGTCGGGATCGCGATGGGCCTAAGCCCGACGGTGCGCGGCATCCTTGACCCGCTGATTGAGCTTTACCGCCCGGTGCCGCCGCTGGCCTATTTGCCGCTGATGGTAATCTGGTTCGGTATCGGCGAAACGTCGAAAATTCTGCTGATTTATCTGGCGATTTTCGCGCCGGTTGCCATGTCGGCGCTGGCGGGCGTGAAGAGTGCCCAGCAGGTGCGCATTCGTGCGGCGCAGTCGCTGGGGGCCAGCCGTACGCAGGTGCTGCTGTTTGTGATTCTACCCGGCGCGCTGCCGGAGATTTTAACCGGACTGCGCATCGGCCTCGGCGTGGGCTGGTCCACGCTGGTGGCGGCAGAGCTGATCGCCGCCACGCGAGGATTAGGGTTTATGGTGCAGTCGGCGGGAGAGTTCCTGGCGACTGACGTGGTGCTGGCAGGGATCGCGGTGATTGCCGCGATCGCCTTCGGATTAGAACTGGGGCTGCGCGCGCTACAGCGCCGCCTGACGCCCTGGCATGGAGAAATACAATGAGTGAACGACTGACCATCACCCCGCTGGGGCCGTACATTGGCGCGCAGGTATCGGGCCTGGATGTGTCCCGCCCGCTGAGCGATAACCAGTTTGAGCAGCTGTACCACGCGGTGCTGCGCCATCAGGTGGTGTTCCTTCGCGAGCAGGCGATCACCCCGCAGCAGCAGCGCGCGCTGGCGTTGCGTTTTGGCGACCTGCATATTCACCCGGTCTATCCGCATGCGGAAGGGGTGGAGGAGATTATCGTTCTGGATACCCACAACGATAACCCGCCGGACAATGACAACTGGCACACGGACGTCACCTTTATCGAAACGCCGCCCGCCGGGGCAATTCTGGCAGCAAAATTACTGCCAGAGACCGGCGGCGATACGCTGTGGGCGAGCGGGATTGCGGCGTTTGAGGCGCTCTCTGCGCCGTTCCGGGCACTGCTGAGCGGCCTGCGGGCGGAGCACGACTTCAAAAAATCGTTCCCGGAATATAAGTACCGTAAAAGCGAAGAGGAGCATCAGCGCTGGCTGGAAGCGGTGGCGAAGCATCCGCCGCTGCTGCACCCGGTGGTGCGCACCCATCCGGTCACGGGCAAGCAGGCGCTGTTCGTGAACGAAGGATTCACGACGCGCATTGTGGACGTGACGGAAAAAGAGAGCGACGCGCTGTTAGGTTTCCTGTTCGCACATATCACTAAACCGGAGTTTCAGGTGCGCTGGCGCTGGCAGGAGAACGACCTGGCGATCTGGGATAACCGCGTGACGCAGCACTACGCCAACGCGGACTATCTGCCGCAGCGAAGGATTATGCAGCGGGCGACGATTTTGGGGGATAAGCCGTTTTACCGCCCCTGATCCTGTAGTACCCGTAGGCCGGGTAAGCGCAGCGCTACCCGGCGAAAACGGTGCACAATTGCCGGCCAATTAAAGGTGCGCCTCAATATACCGCTGATAGCGGTTCGCCTTCAGGTAGCACAAATCCACCAGCACCAGACCGTCTACGCAATTGTTGAACGCCGGGTCGCTGCCAAAATCAATAAACTGCACGCCGCCGGGCTCGCATAGCTCGGAATACTGTTTATACAGCGGCGGTATGCCGCAGCCCAGATTGCCGAGCAGGGATTTCAGCTTCGTCAGATCGTCCACGTAATCCACGCCGCCAAACTGTGCCAGCACGTCCGGTAAGGATGCCGGATATGGCTGACGTGACGCGGCTAGCGGATGCGTCGCCGGGAACCACAGGCGGTAAAAGGCGACCAGCAGATCCCGTGCCGCAGGCGGTAAGCCGCCGGAGATGGAGACGGGGCCAAACAGGTAGCGATAATGTGGGTAACGCGCCAGGTAAGCCCCGATGCCGGACCATAAATAGTCCAGACCTCGACGCCCCCAGTAGCGCGGCTGAATAAAGCTGCGCCCAAGCTCAATGCCGTGCTCAAGCACGTCATGCATTTTGTCGTCGTAGTGGAACAGGCTGTAGCTGTACAGACCTTCAACGCCGCGTTTTTCGATCTGCATGGCCGTCGGCATAAAGCGATACGCCCCGACGATCTCCAGATCCTCTTCATCCCAGAGGATCAGGTGCAGATAATCGTCATCGTAGCTGTCGGTGTCCCGGCGTTTACCGCTCCCTTCCTCCACCGCGCGAAACGCAATCTCGCGCAGGCGGCCCAGTTCGCGCAGAAGAGGCGCCTCTTCCTGCCCGTTGCGCTGCCACAGGTAGATGGTTTTACCGTCGCTGGTTTTACCCAGACACTCCGCCTGCGCCAGCTCGCGTTTCAGGGTGGCCCGGTCTTCCGGCCGAGCAATGGCGCACTGGGTTTTGAAGACGCCAGGCAATCCCTTGCCAAGACGCATCACGTGCTGACGGCACTGCTCGGCCATCTCACGTGACGAAAGCGTGGCGCTATGCCAGTGATGCCAGGCGATTTGCTGGCCGATTTTAATCGGCAGCTGGCTGTGACGGCGGCGGAACATCTGCTGCATTAGCAGCAGCATCGACAATGTCGGCGACACCAGCGTGCTGGCATAAAAGAGCAGGCTGTTATGCGCCTGAATATGCACCGGCAGCAGCGGGGCGCGCAGCTTGCTGGCGAGTTTGATAAAGCCGGAGTGCCATTTTTTATCGCGAATGCCTTTGCGCGTGGGGCGTGAAACTTCACCCGCCGGGAAGAAGATCAGCACGCCCGCGTTTTGCAGGTGCTGCTCCATCTGAACCAGAGACGATTTCGCCGTCCTGCCGCCCATATTGTCCACCGGAATAAACAGCGAACTGAGAGGCTCAAGGTGGGTCAGCATCCGGTTGGTCACGACTTTAACGTCGCGCCGCACGCGAGAGACGGCGTACATCAGCGCCAGCCCGTCCAGCGTGCCTGTCGGGTGGTTGGCAATAATAACCAGTGGGCCATGTTCGGGGATTTGTTCGAGATCGCGGGCGGAAACGGTGCAGAGAATATCAAGGTGCTCCAGAACTTGCTCCACCATATCCAGTCCTTTCAGGTGGCGGTGAGCGGCGGCAAACTGCTGGAATTCTTCTTCGTAAAACAGCCTTTTTAACAGACTTTTTTGCCAGGGTGCAGGCCTCGCCTGAGGCCAAAGATCGTCGAGAACGCTATCGAGGCTAAACATGATTACTCCTCCTGCCGTCTTGCGAAGACAGTAGAAGGAGCAGATGTCGGTTGTATTGCAGTTTGGTGAAGATTAGCGGAGGATTTTTTTCTCGGCCAGATCCAGCGCGAAGTAGCTGAAGATCAGATCCGCGCCCGCGCGTTTGATCGCGCCCAGGCTTTCGAGGATCACTTTCTCTTCGTCGATGGCACCGGCCAGCGCGGCGAATTTGATCATCGCGTATTCACCGCTCACCTGGTATGCCCCCAGCGGCAGTTCGGTGCGCTCGCGAATGTCGCGCAGAATATCGAGATAGGCGCCAGCAGGTTTCACCATCAGGCAGTCTGCGCCCTGGGCTTCATCAAGCAGGGATTCACGAATCGCTTCCCGGCGGTTCAGCGGGTTCATCTGGTAGGTCTTACGATCGCCCTTCAGCGCCGTACCCGCTGCTTCACGGAACGGACCGTAGAAGGAGGAGGCAAACTTGGTGGAGTAGGACATGATGGCGGTGTCGGTAAAGCCTGCCGCATCCAGCGCCTGACGGATAGCCTGAACCTGTCCGTCCATCGCCGCAGACGGCGCGATGAAGTCCGCACCCGCAGCGGCAGCCACGACCGCCTGCTTGCCGAGGTTCAGCAGGGTGGCATCGTTGTCCACGCCGTGATCGCACAGCACGCCGCAGTGCCCGTGGGAGGTGTATTCGCAGAAGCAGGTGTCGGACATGACCACCATTTCTGGCACGGTATCTTTGCAGATGCGGGACATGCGGGCCACGAGGCCATCCTCTTTCCATGCATCGCTGCCGGTGGCGTCGGTATGGTGGGAGATGCCGAAGGTCATCACCGAGCGGATCCCCGCGTTGGCAATGCGTTCAATCTCGCGGGCCAGATGCTTCTCAGGAATGCGCATCACGCCCGGCATGGCTTCGATGGCTTTGTAGTCATCAATCTCTTCTTCAACAAAAATCGGCAACACCAGATCGTTTAAGGTCAGTGTTGTCTCTTCAAACATAGCGCGCAGTGCGGGTGACTTACGCAGGCGGCGGGGACGTGCAATTAAATCGGTCATGGTATGCCTGATGTTTGTGGAACAAAGAAGGTTAGTGTACCTCAAAGTGAAGTGAGGTGTTTTACTAAAGTGGGCATTTTGATACCGATTAATGCGGCCTGTCTATGATTGCCAGTGAAATATATATAATTAACTAATCCTGCGGAATGTCGGTTCGAATTATTGATGTTAATTCTATTACGAAGGGAATGTATAAATAAAAATGATCTGTTTATAAAACTTATATCACCTTTGCTTGTTTTGTTTATTTTGAATTTTTCTTTATAGTATTTATATTTAGCGCTCCTTTTTTCTCGTTTTACTTCTGCTGTTTGTCTGGATACGGACTTAAATGAATCATTCATTGAACCTTTTCTGAATGAAACTGCATAATTCACTCCGCAATTAAACATTGCTAATTGATTTACGGACAAACATGCTTACGTCCCTGAGGAGGGATGACCCAATGCAAACATGGAAAAAGAAACTGGTTGTATCTCAACTTGCATTAGCTTGTACGCTGGCTATCGCTTCTCAGGCTAATGCGAAAGATATTTCCGGTACGACATATAATACTTTTGGATATGATAATACCGCATCTACGCCGTGGTATTATGGCTACGCAGATTGGGATTACTCGGATGCCACCCATGATGGTGACATTTATCCGGTCATCAATAAATCAACCGTAAACGGTGTTATTTCGACTTACTATCTGGATGATGGGGTCAATGGCCGTACGAACGCGTTGAGTATTTCTAACAGCACCATTAACGGCATGATCACGTCAGAGTGTATGACCACGACGTGTGCAGATGGCGTGGATACTGACGGCACCAGTCATACCCAGTACGATCGTTTTAGCCTGACCGTTGATAACTCCACCATCAACGATGCCTACGAGCATTACGCGTATGATGTCGTCAATGGCGAGAATACTGAAACGCATTATCTGGACACCTATGGTCTGGGTAACGCAATTACCCTGGACGTTGAATCTGATATCGTTATTCAGAACAACTCCCACGTCGCGGGTATCACGCTGACGCAGGGTTATCAGGAACTGGATAACACACCATACGACGGCGTTGAAGGCGTTGCTAACAGCAGCAATGTCTTTACCGATACGCTGGTGGTGAAAGACTCCGTGCTGACCTCTGGTGCGTACAGCGATCTGGGCACCAACGGGTTCTACGGTCAAACGGCGAAGCCGAGCGACTACGGTGAAACCAACGCCTCGGCTGCGGATGATGCGGCGTTGATCGTTGCGGCCGGCGCGTCTGATAACGCCATGCAGACCACCGCTACCTTCGATCACTCTACCGTAACGGGTGACATTCTTTTCTCCAGCACCTTTGATAACAACTTCTACGAGAATGGCGATCCGGCAACGGATACCACTGAAGATGGTGTCTATAACCCAACCACCAACGGCTGGGACGGTACCGATACACTGGATGTTACGCTGACTAACGGCAGTAAGTGGGTCGGTGCAGCGCAGTCCAGCGTTGAAGCTATCGGCACTGCGCAGATGTATGGCCAGGGCTACAGCAACGTTGACTGGCACGCTCTGTCCCCGAACAGCATCTGGCCTGATTCTACCTTCGACAGCAACGGTCACGTTGCCGGTGAAGAGGTGTACCAAAGCGGCCTGTTCAATGTGGCGCTGGATAACGGTTCCGAGTGGGATACCCGCAAGGTCTCCAACATTGATGCGCTGACGGTGAACAACCAGTCTCAGGTCAATGTTGAAAACTCCGGCCTGCTGGCGGATTCAATCACCCTGACCAATGCTTCAACCATGAATATTGGCGACAGCGGAGCCGTGGCAACCGACAGCCTGTATCTGGACAGCTATAGCCGTGCGGCACTGACTGAAGAGACAGCAGAGCTGTATGCCAACACCATTACCGTAGACAACGGTGCCGAGCTGGCGCTGGGTCTGGGTCAGGTTGATACGCACAATATGGTACTGACCGATGGCGGCGTGCTCAACGTTGCCAGCCGCGATTATGTGCTGAACAGCGATCTGAACAACGCACGCTATATCACCAACGATCGCTACAACGCGGAGTATGACTACGGTGTTGTCGCGCTGAACTCCGACGGCCATCTGGCGGTGAACGGTGACGTTGCCGGTAACTACAAGGTGCGCATCGACGATGCAACCGGCGCTGGTTCAGTTGCCGACTACAAAAACAAAGAGATCGTTCGCGTCTACGACAATAACGCGGATACCGCAGCCAGCTTTACTGCTGCAAACAAAGCTGATTTAGGTGCTTACACCTATCAGGCGCAGCAGGAGGGTGACACCGTTGTTCTCCAGCAGAAAGAGCTGACTGACTACGCCAACATGGCGCTGAGCATTCCTTCTGCCAACACCAATATCTGGAATCTCCAGCAGGATACCGTGGGTACGCGTCTGACCAACAGCCGTCATGGCCTGGCAGACAACGGCGGAGCGTGGGTGAGCTATTTCGGCGGCAATTTTGACGCGGATAACGGCACCGTCAGCTACGATCAGGACGTAAGCGGCATTATGGTCGGTCTGGACACGCAGATTGACGGTAATAATGCGAAGTGGATCGTCGGTGGTGCAGCTGGTTTTGCGAAAGGCGATATCAGCGATCGTACGGGTCAGGTCGATCAGGACAGCCAGACTGCGATGATCTACGCGTCTGCGACGTTTGCGAACAACGTCTTCCTCGACAGCTCACTGAACTACACCCGCTTTAACAATGACCTCTCTGCAACCATGAGCAACGGTCAGTATGTTGACGGTGACACCACCTCTGACGCTGTTGGCTTCGGGATGAAGCTGGGCTATGACTGGAAACCAAACCTCTCAGGCTATATCACCCCTTATGCGGCGATTTCCGGCCTGTTCCAGTCAGGCGACGACTACCAGCTGAGCAACGACATGCGTATCGATGGTCAGTCTTACGACAGCATGCGTTATGAACTTGGCCTGGATGCGGGTTATACCTTCAACTACGGCGGCGAACAGGCTCTGACCCCGTACTTCAAGCTGGCTTACGTCTATGACGATGCTGACAATAATGCTGATATCAACTCTGACAGCATTGATAACGGCGTCGAAGGCTCTGCGGTTCGCGTGGGGCTGGGCACCCAGTTCAGCTTCACCAAAAACTTCAGTGCTTACACCGATGCGACTTATCTGGGCGGCGGCGACGTTGACCAGAACTGGGGAGCAAACCTGGGTGTGAAATATACCTGGTAAATAGAAAGCGCGGGGGATATTTTCCCCCGCTTTTTTATATGGTTTAAAAATAATAAAGAACCGACAGATACAGATGCTTTGAGGTATGCATGAACGTTAATGCGAAACCACTTTCTGAATTAAGCCGGCTCGCAAAATGTCTGGAAGTCGCCGGTACCCCCTTTAAGATCGAACCACAGCAATTAATAACAACCGGCAATAATGATGATGAGCCATTTACTTTTATAATACAGTCTGGTCTTACTGCTATCCATCGTAAATCTGATGAACTTCTGATGGGCATTGCGCAGGCACCTTTTATCTATGGTTTGAATGCATGGATAAATGATAGTTATCTGGAATATTCCATGATGACACACACAACCTGTTCTGGATTTTATTTACCGGCCTCTGCCACGCGTCAACTTATTCAGCAAAATCATCTCTGGCAGGATGCTTTCTGCTGGGTGTCATGGATTAACCATATTCTGGGCAAGCGTGACCTGCAGCTGGTGGGAAATAACTCTTATAGTCAGATCCGGGCGATGTTGATCAATATGGCCGAGTGGGATGACTCGCTGCGCTCAAAAATTGGCGTTATGAATCATATTCAGCGTAGCACACGTATTTCACGTTCGGTCGTTGCAGAAGTCCTGGCTGCGCTGCGTCAGGGGAACTACATCAATATGAGCCGGGGCAAGCTGGTCAGCATCAACCGCTTGCCCACGGAATATTAAGATCAGTTAGACGCAGTAAGCACCTGGGCTTTATTGGCGCTCAGTTCGGCCACCAGGTTATTGATGCCGTCACTCATATTAACGAAGCGCGTGTTCGGAGAACGGGTGACCACCACAAACGCGCCCACGTTGGACTGCGGAATCATTGCCATGTAGGTAATGAATCCGCCGCCGCCGCCGGTTTTCTGAATGATGCCCGGACGGCCATTTTTCGGCGCCATATAGACCCAGCCCAGGCCGAGCGCATCGGCTTTACCCGGCACGTCCATCCCGATGACGCGATGCAGCTGAGTACGCTGATAGATAAGGGTCTGCATACGATCGGCCTGGCTGCTGCGGGAGTAAAAATCCGAAGAAAGGAACTGCTGCATCCAGCGCATCATGTCGCCAGGGGTGGAATAGACCCCGCCGCTGCCCACGGCCGCCAGCGTGTTGTTACAGGGGCTTGCGCCTTTCTCTGCCACCATCAGGCGTTTGCACTGGTCCGGGGAAGGGGTAAAGGTGGTGTCTTTCATGCCCAGCGGACGCGTGATCTGCTCTTCAAAAAGCTGCGGGTAAGGTTTGCCCGCCGCCGTTGAAAGCGCATCCGCCAGCAGATCGAACGCCAGGTTCGAGTAAGAGGCCTGCGAGCCCGGGGCGGATTTCAGCGTGGCGGTGCTCAGGTAGTTCCAGCGCTGTTGGCGCGTTGGCCAGACAAAAACGTCGCGGTGCGCCGCGCCGCCCGGCTGCTCGCGCGGCAGAGCGCTGGTGTGCGTCGCGAGGTTCACCAGGCGAATTGGCGTGCCCTGATACGTCGGCACGCGGGCACCCGGCGGGGCGTATTTGCTGAGCGGATCGTCGAGCTTTACCACGCCCTGGTCGAGCAACTTCACCAGCATTTCGCTGGTCATCAGCTTGGTTAAGGACGCGACGCGCACAACGGAATCCAGCTGCGGACGAACGTTATTACCTGGACGCGTTTCACCAAAGCTGCGGAAAACGCGCTGGTTGCCGTCGATGACCACCATTGCCATCCCTGTCGCGCCGCTGCCGTAATAGATAAGGTTCGCGTAGCGATCGGCAATATCGGAAGCCAAAACGGGCGCCGTCAGCGGCTGGGCTGCCTGGGCGGTGGAGAAGCTCACCGCACACAGCGCGGCAAAAGAGAGCAGACAACGTTTCAACGAAAAGCATCCATGAAGTGAATGAGGAAAGTAATGGGTATTTATACTACTAATCGGCACCGAGCAATGCCCCGAATAGCATAACCATAGCGAGAAAAACGTAACCATGGGTAAATATGAAGAATTTCCCTGCGAGCGCTCTCCCATTTTGTGACATCGGGCTTATGATAGGCACCAGTGTTACTCAATCTTGCGGAGAACGGTATGTCTGAAAAGCGTGTGGTAATGGTGGTTGATATGCAGAACGGGGTGTTTGAAACCCCGCGTCATCAGCGCGAGACGTGTGTCTCTCTGATCAACCAGCTTACGCAGGCTGCCGACACGGTGATTTTTATTCAGCATGCCGAGGCCGGGGGGCTGGAAGAGGGAAGTGACGGGTTTGCGTTGCTGCCTGAACTCCATCAACCTGCCGGCGCGCTGTACGTGACCAAAACCGCCTGCGATGCCTTCTATAACACCGGGCTTGAGGCGCTGTTACGCGAGCAGGGCATTCGCGAGTTTGTCATCTGCGGCTGCGCCACCGATTACTGCGTTGACGCCACGGTCAAGAATGGCGTCAGCCGGGGTTACCACATTACCGTGGCGGAAGATGCCCACACCACCGCCAACCGCCCGGCTGCCGAAGCACAGATCCTGATTCACCACCACAACGACGTCTGGCGAAACTTCATTGCGCCAGCGAACCCTGTCGCGGTGAAACGCACCGAAACAATTCTCGAAAACTGGAAAGCGAACTAATAATCAACCCACGGGTCTGACCTTTTTGCCCGAGCCGGGGTCCGGCTCGGGCAAGGTATTCGTGTGGTAATGTGTTGAGCACAGCAACAACCATAACAACAAGAAGGAAGTATCATGTTTAAGTCTTTTTTCCCAAAGCCGGGGCCTTTTTTCCTGTCGGCATTTATTTGGGCACTGATCGCAGTCGTGTTCTGGCTGGCGGGCGGCGGTGCATGGCTGACGCGCATCGTGGGGGCGACAGGCGAGGTGCCGATTAGCGCGGCGCGCTTCTGGTCGTTCAGCTATCTGCTGTTTTATGCCTATTACGCGCTGTGCGTCGGGCTGTTTGCGCTGTTCTGGTTTAATTATTCCCCTCATCGCTGGCAGACGTGGTCCATTCTCGGAACGTCGCTGATTATTTTTGTCACCTGGTTTCTGGTCGAAGTGAGCGTAGCCATTAACGCGTGGTATGCCCCGTTCTACGATCTCATCCAGAAAGCGCTGAGCGCCCCTAACAGGGTGCCAATTGGCGAGCTTTATAATCAGTTAAAAATTTTTATGGGCATTGCCATGATCGCTGTCACCGTGGCGGTGCTGAATAATTTCTTCGTCAGCCATTACGTCTTCCGCTGGCGTACGGCGATGAACGAATTCTACATGACCCACTGGGAGCGTCTGCGCCATATTGAAGGTGCTGCTCAGCGTGTTCAGGAAGACACCATGCGTTTTGCGTCAACGCTTGAGGATATGGGCGTCAGCCTGCTTAATGCCATCCTGAAACTGTTTGCGTTCTTACCGATTCTGGTCGCGCTTTCTCCGCATATTTCAGCATTGCCGATTGTCGGACATTTACCGTACGGCCTGCTCATCCCGGCGCTGATTTGGTCGCTTATGGGCACAGGCCTGCTTGCCGTCGTCGGGATTAAGCTGCCGGGCTTAGAGTTTAAGAATCAGCGTGTGGAAGCGGCCTATCGTAAGGAGCTGGTCTACGGAGAGGACGACCCAACGCGCGCTGCGCCCCCGACGATAAAAGAGCTGTTCCGCAACGTCCGTTTCAACTATTTCCGGCTCTATTTCCACTACATGTATTTCAATATTGCCCGTATTTTCTATCTGCAGGTCGATACTGTTTTTGGACTATTCCTGTTGTTCCCGTCTATTGTTGCGGGAACAATCACGCTGGGCTTACTGACCCAGATTACCAACGTGTTCGATCAGGTCAGAAACTCGTTCCAGTATCTGATCAACTCCTGGACCACGCTGGTGGAGCTGATGTCCATCTACAAACGTCTGCGCAGCTTTGAACATGAGCTGGACGATCGGGACCTGCAGGAAGTCACCAACACATTTAGCTAATACAGGGAGTTGCTATGTCTTTTGCCGTACCGCGTGCGTTACCGCTGTCCTTGCTGGCTGCCCTCGTTCTGGCGGGCTGTGCCGAAAAAGGGGCTGCTCCGCTTAAAAAGGGCGAGAAGCCCGTGGATGTCGCAAGCGTTGTACGGCAAAAAATGCCCGCCAGCGTGAAGGATCGCAATGCGTGGGCGGATGCGCTGGCAAAAACCTTTGAAAGCCAGAAGATTGCCCCAACCGAGGAGAATATCTGCTCGGTGCTGGCGGTGGCGCAGCAGGAGTCGATGTACCAGTCAGACCCGGTGGTGCCGGGTCTCAACAAAATTGCCTGGAAAGAGATCGACCGCCGCGCGGAATCGATGCATATCCCGGTGTTCCTCGTGCATACCGCGCTGAAAATCACCTCGCCAAACGGCAAAAGCTACAGCGAGCGGCTGGACACGGTGAAAACCGAAAAACAGCTCAGCGCCATCTTTGATGATTTCATTAACATGGTGCCGATGGGGCAGAAACTGTTTGGCTCACTGAACCCGGTTCACACCGGCGGCCCGATGCAGGTGAGCATTGCGTTTGCCGAGAAGCATACCGACGGCTACCCGTGGGAAATTGACGGTACGGTGCGTCAGGAGGTCTTCTCCCTGCGCGGCGGGCTGTGGTTCGGCACGTATCATCTGCTGAACTATCCGGCGAACTACAGCGAGCCCTTGTACCGCTTTGCAGACTTTAACGCGGGCTGGTATGCCAGCCGTAACGCGGCGTTTCAGAGCGCGGTTAGCCGCGCAAGCGGCGTCAAGCTGGCGCTGGACGGCGATCTTATCGCCTACGGCAGCAGCGAGGCGGGAAGCACCGAGCGGGCGATCCGGAAATTATCGACAACGCTTGATATGAGCAACAGCGACATTCGCCGTCAGCTTGAGAAAGGCGACAGCCTGGCATTTGAGAAAACGGAACTCTACAAGAAAGTGTTTGCGCTTGCCGATAAGAAGAGTGGGAAAACGTTGCCGAGGGCAATTCTGCCGGGGATTCAGCTGGAAAGCCCGAAGATCACGCGTAACCTGACCACCGCCTGGTTCGCAAAACGCGTGGACGATCGCCGGGCTCGCTGTATGGGGCTTTAATGGCGACGACGAAAGCGCAGGACGAGCGCGACAACGCCTAAAATCATACACCCCGCGAGGAAGGGAACGAGGCCAAACAGCGTGCTCACGCCAAACCCGATTTCAACCCGCGGGCGTCCGTTATCCTGCACCTGCATCAGGTGTTCATAAACGCCCGGCGCGTGCACCAGCATATTAAGCAGCTGGGAGCCAGCCCAGAAGCAGAACAGGACAAACAGGGCATACGCGATATTACCCGCCGTGGAGGTTTTTGGTTTGCCGCCAAAAATCGGTTTCGACAATGTAAAGTCAGCCATGTTGACCTCCCGAAATATCACTCTGTTTTAATACGCGTCTTACGGGGTGAGTTTGACAGGTCATCGCATTTGTCAATATCAGAATCGTGGTAATTTTCGCTCAGGATTTCTCCTGGATTGTTGATTTCTGCAGCATGTCACAATTTGTTAACTTAAATGAAACTGCACCGCATTTCAGAATTTCCGCATCTGCCACAGACCTGGCGGTGAAACTGTGAGAGGATGTCTTTTTTTCCTGCCGGAGTTGTTATGAAGCTCACGTCCAAACTTCGCCGTGACTGGCACTACTACGCCTTTGCTATCGGGCTGATCTTTATTCTTAACGGCGTCGTGGGGCTGTTGGGATTTGAAGCAAAAGGCTGGCAAACCTATGCCGTGGGCCTGGTGACCTGGGTAATCAGTTTCTGGCTGGCAGGGCTGATAATCCGCCGCCGTCCGGAAGAGACGACAGCGGAGGAGACGGCTAAGGGTGCCGATTAGCCGTTAACGGAACTTTTCAGAGCGCTGTCGGCGGCATGACGCTCCAGCGCCAGCTCGATCAGGCGGGTGATCAGCTCAGAGTAGCCAAGCCCGCTGGCCTGCCACAGTTTTGGATACATGCTGATATTGGTGAAACCCGGCAGCGTGTTGATTTCATTGATCACCACCTCGTTCTCCGGCGTCAGGAACACGTCCACGCGTGCCATGCCGCTGCAGCCGAGCGTCTGATAGGCCTCAATGGCGATCGCCCGGATCTTATCGTTAATGGCCGGATCGATATCCGCAGGAACAACAACCTGGGCGCCTTTATCATCAATATATTTGGTGTCGTACGAGTAGAAGTCGCTGTTTAAGACCACTTCACCGCAGGTGCTGGCCTGTGGGAAATCGTTGCCCAGCACCGCGCACTCAATTTCGCGGCCTTTGATCCCCTGCTCAACCACCACTTTATGGTCGAACTCGAACGCCAGACGGACGGCTTGCGTGAACTCTGTTTCGGTGGTGACTTTGCTGACGCCCACGGAGGAGCCCTGGTTGGCTGGCTTCACAAACAGCGGCAGACCCAGTTCAGCGCTAATTTGCGCGAAGCTGTGCTTGTCGCGGTTGGCGCGGGTGAGCGTCACGAACGGCGCGATATTCAGCCCGGCATCGCGCAGCAGGCGTTTGGTGACGTCTTTGTCCATGCAGGCGGCGGAGCCCAGCACGTCCGAGCCCACGAACGGCAGGTTGGCCATGCGTAACATTCCCTGCAGGGAACCGTCTTCGCCGAGGGTGCCGTGCACGATGGGGAAGACTACGTCGATCTGGGCGAGAGCCTGCGCGTTGCCTGCGTCGATGAGCTGACCCTTCACGACGCCGGGTACGGTGGCGACGCTAATTTCCGAAGGATTAAGGGCGATGTGTGCCGGATCGTGGGCATTCAGCAGATACTGGCTGGCATCGTTAACATGCCACTGGCCCTGTTTATCAATGCCCAACAGCACCACGTCGAAACGGCTTTTATCGATCGCATCGACGATATTTTTAGCCGATTGCAATGACACCTCGTGCTCCGCTGATTTTCCCCCAAAGACAATACCTACGCGCTGCTTTGCCATCTCACTCTCTTCCAGTCTGACGAAAAGCCAATAACATACCACGATGCCCTGCGGGTTTCGCGGCCTTCTGCCATAATGTTTTGGGGAACAGTGAGGGGGGAGAGTGAAAGGAAAAACGCTGCTGACCATTTTCATCCTTGGGGCAATCGCAACGGCGGGCTATCGCTGGCTGCCGTCTTACTACAACCCTTTCACGCCGCTGAACCTGGACGACCCGCCTGGCCGCATTACCCAGTATAAGCTGCGGCGCTTAACGCCCGAAGCCTGCGCGAGCCTGTTAGCGCAGGCTAATCAAAAAAAACTGATCCGCACCCAGGCGGTCGCTGACAGCGGCGGGGAATGCCCGCTGAACAACGTCGTGCGCGTGCGTGATTTTGGCCCGGTGAGCCTGAACGGCAGTTTTCTTGCCAGCTGTCCGCTGGCGCTCAGCTCAGCCCTGTTTGTCAGCCAGCAGGCCCGGCCCCTGACTAAACGCTTTACCGGCAGTGAACTGACGCGCATTGAGCACCTCGGCAGCTTTGCCTGCCGCAATATCTACCACCGGCCCGATGCGCGGCGCAGCGAGCACGCCACGGCAGAGGCGCTGGATATCGCCGCTTTTCGGCTGGCGAACGGAGAGCGCGTTACGGTACTTAACGGCTGGAAATCGGCAAAAACGCAGCCCTGGCTGAAGGCTCTGCTGGCGGCAAGCTGCGGTTACTACGGAAACGGTCTTGGGCCGGAATATAACGCGGCGCACGCCAGCCATTTTCATATGGGAATGCGCGGCTTTGGTCTCTGCCGCTGAAGCATAATCTTCCGCCAGAAAATGGATGAATTGTGACTTATTTCACAAATATGATGACTGGGAAGATAAAACACCAAAGTCAGCGAGGCCGCATCTCTGGTGCGACGTTAAGGCGCGTAACTTGCTAATCTGACGGCGAATTCGCCTAAAAATGAAGACTATTTCTGTATGGAATCCTGGAAAGTTAATCTCATCTCGGTCTGGTTCGGCTGCTTCTTCACCGGGCTTGCCATCAGCCAGATCCTGCCGTTCCTGCCGCTGTACGTGTCACAGCTGGGGGTCAGCTCCCACGAAGCGCTGTCCATGTGGTCCGGGCTGACGTTCAGCGTCACGTTTCTGGTCTCCGCCATTGTGTCACCGATGTGGGGCAGCCTGGCGGATCGGAAAGGGCGCAAGCTGATGCTGCTGCGCGCCTCCCTCGGGATGGCGATTGCTATTCTGCTCCAGGCCTTCGCCACCAACGTCTGGCAGCTGTTTTTCCTGCGGGCGGTGATGGGGCTGACGTCTGGGTATATTCCCAACGCCATGGCGCTGGTTGCCTCTCAGGTGCCGCGCGAGCGCAGCGGCTGGGCGCTGAGTACGCTCTCCACCGCCCAGATCAGCGGCGTTATCGGCGGCCCGCTGCTGGGAGGCTTTCTGGCTGACCATGTCGGTCTGCGCGCGGTATTCATCATCACCGCAATCCTGCTGGTGATCAGCTTTCTGGTTACGCTCTTTCTTATCAAAGAGGGGGGCCGCCCCGTTATCAGTAAATCTGAGCGCCTGAGCGGCAAGGCCGTCTTCGCCTCGCTGCCATACCCGGGACTCGTAATTAGCCTGTTTGTCACCACCATGGTGATCCAGCTCTGCAACGGTTCGGTCGGCCCGATTCTGGCGCTGTTTATCAAGTCAATGGAGCCGGACAGCAACAATATCGCCTTTCTCAGCGGCATGATTGCCGCCGTGCCGGGCGTCTCCGCGCTGATCTCTGCCCCGCGTCTGGGAAAACTGGGCGACAGGATCGGCACGGCGCGCATCCTGATGGCGACGCTGATTTTTGCGGTGGTGCTCTTTTTCGCCATGTCGTTTGTTACCTCTCCGCTTCAGCTGGGCGTGCTGCGGTTTTTACTCGGCTTTGCGGATGGCGCTATGTTGCCCGCCGTACAGACATTGCTGGTCAAATATTCCAGCGACCAGGTCACGGGGCGTATTTTTGGCTATAACCAGTCGTTTATGTATTTAGGCAACGTCGCCGGTCCGCTTATTGGTGCGTCCGTTTCTGCAATGGCGGGTTTTCGCTGGGTATTTGCCGCGACGGCGATTGTCGTTTTAATCAATATTATCCAGCTGGCTATTGCCCTGCGTCGCCGCAGAAAAATAGCGGAAGCGAAATCAGCGAAATAACCTTTTCGCTGATGTATTATATATTCTTATGGTAGCCGCATTTTTATATAACAAAATGCGGCGTTTTTTTTATAGAAAAACGTTTCGCTGAAAAGATCGCTGCGCTAATTTGGCGGCAATGTCACTTTTGCATAAGATAATACTTTTCTCCGCTTTGCATATTTCATTCCTGGTGTTAATTTCAGAGGAAATCCCATAAGGAAATAGCACGATGAAAAATCTCATTGCTGAGTTGCTGGTTAAGCTTGCACAAAAGGAAGAGGAGTCGAAAGAACTGGTCGCCCAGGTCGAAGCGCTGGAAATAGTTGTCACCGCGCTGCTGCGGCAGATGGCAACATCGGATCAGCAGGCGTTAATTGAAAGCATTGAAGGAGCGCTGGATAAGGCGCGGCCCGATACGCAGGTTCCGCCACAAGATGCCGAGTTGCTGCAGCAATACGTAAAGAAGCTGTTGAGGCATCCGCGCAGTTAAGCCGTTACTGACATGTCATAGGATTGTCATGCAGGATGCCTGGAGTCGCTCTGTTTTATTTTTGTATTTGTACATGAAGAAAATAAATTGAAACAGAGCGCGCTTTTTAGCGCGTTACATTCCCTGTTAATTACCCCTGCTATTTATGCTGATACCGTCAATTCCTGCGCGCTGGAACTGAAATGATAAATTCCCGGCGGAAATCACATCTGCCGGGTGGTTTTTTTCCTGTCACGAACCAGACTTACAGAGAATGTTCACAAAAGGATGGTGCAATGAAAACAACATTACTGGTTACTCTGCTCTCCGGCCTGTTCCTGATCTCCTCGGCGAACGCGGAAGAAAAAACATTAACGCCGCAACAGCAACGCATGACCACCTGTAATCAACAGGCGACGTCCCAGAGTCTGAAGGGGGATGCACGTAAAACCTACATGAGCGACTGCCTGAAAAACGGCGCCGCGAAACCCGGCGAAAAAAGCCTGACGCCGCAGCAGCAAAAAATGCGCGAGTGTAATGCCAAAGCAACCGAACAGTCCCTCAAGGGCGACGATCGCAGCAAGTTCATGAGTGCCTGCCTGAAGAAAAAAGTGTAGTTCTAACGGGTGAGCGGCTCCGGCGGCTCACCCGAAATTTCATACTTTCCCCGCAGTCCCCCTCTCTATAATTTGGGAAAATGTTTCAGAATATTCCCAAAAATGATGAATGATGACATTTATTACTACAAAAAGCGCATTCGGGAAGAGTGGAGTTTAACCCTTTCTCAGGATGACCCTCACCGTACCGGCATCCAGTTTGCCAGGCGAGCCCGGCTGGCGCGCGTTGTCGGTCTGGCGGCGATGTTTGTCCCGGTGGCGGAAATTCTGGTCAGCCATTTTTTACCCGGCGGCTGGTGGTTGTTTCTGGTGGGGTGGGCATTCATCTGGCCGCACTTTGCCTGGCAGTTATCCTGCCGCGCCGCTTCACCTCATCAGCAGGAAATTTTTAACCTCAAGATGGATGCCGTTATCGCCGGGGTCTGGATCGGCGTGATGGGGATGTATGTATTACCCACTGCGGCGCTGGTGATGATGGTGGGGATGAACATGATGGGCTCTGGCGGCTGCCGCCTTTTTATCGCGGGGATCGTGCTCACCCTGCTTACTGCGCTGCTTACGTTACCGCTTGCTGGCAGAGCGGTGCCCTTTAATCCGGGGGCGCTGGAGTGGGGCTTAACGCTTCCTGTCCTTATGCTTTATCCCATGCTGTTTGCCTGGCTTAGCCATCGAATGGCCGTCAGGCTGGCGGAACATAAGCGGCGGCTGGAAATGATGAGCACCCGTGACGGGATGACCGGGGTGTTTAACCGCCGACATTGGGAAATGCTGCTGCGCAATGAATTTGAGCACTGTCGCCGGAGCCACTGCACCGCCACGATATTGCTGATTGATATCGACCACTTTAAAAACATCAACGATACCTGGGGGCACGACGCAGGCGACAAGGCCATCGTGGCCATTACCCGCCAGCTTCAGATGTCGGTACGGTCAGGCGATGCGATAGGCCGGTTTGGCGGGGATGAGTTCGCGGTGATTATGTCCCAGACGGCCGCTGAAAGCGCCATCGCCGTCATGTCGCGGGTTCACGCGCGGCTGGAAACGCTGTCGTTACCGTGCGCGCCGAAGGAGCCTCTGCGCATCAGCGTGGGCGTGGCCCCCTGGGGGCCGCAGTTTGTACACTATCGGGAATGGTTGAAGGCGGCAGATGTGGCGCTGTATAAGGCGAAAAATGCCGGGCGCGGCCGCACCGAAGTGGCCGCCTGACGCCCGGCCAGACATCAGGATTTACTCAGCTTCTCTGACTTTTCCATGCATTTTGCCATCGCTTCGATAACCGCAGAACGGAACCCGCGTTCTTCCAGCACCCGCACCGCTTCGATGGTGGTACCGGCCGGGGAGCAGACCATATCCTTCAGTTCACCCGGGTGTTTACCGGTCTCCAGCACCATTTTGGCGGAGCCCATCACTGCCTGCGCGGCGAATTTATACGCCTGCGCGCGCGGCATACCGCCAAGCACGGCGGCGTCCGCCATCGCTTCTAAAAACATGAAAACGTACGCGGGGGCTGAACCGCTCACGCCGACCACTGGATGGATCATGGATTCTGCAATCACTTCCGCCTCGCCGAAGCAGCGGAAAATGTTTAGCACGTCCGCCACCTCTTCTGAAGTCACCAGCGCGTTAGGGGTGACGGAGGTCATACCGGCGTTGACCAGTGAGGGGGTATTCGGCATCGCGCGGACGATTTTACGATCGTGGCCCAGCGCGCGCGCCAGCTGATCGAGCGTCACGCCTGCGGCAATCGACACGACCAGCGTCTCTTTATTCAGGCTGGAGGTGATGTCGCTTAACACTTTGATCATGATGTTCGGCTTAACGGCACCAAAGACGATATCGGCAACCTGGGCCACCTCCTGCGCGCTTTCGGCGGCGTTGATCCCGTATTGATCGCGCAACGCGGCGACGTTATCCGGTGACGGGGTATAAACCCAAATCTGACCCGGCAGAACCTGCCCGCTGGCGATCAGGCCGCCCAGGATGGCTTTGCCCATGTTACCGCAGCCGATAAACCCGATTTTCTTGTCCATCATGATTCTCCGTCATTATGCGTTGTTTTCTCTGATTGATAGCTTAACAACGAAATGCAGGCGACAATAGTCGGCAGAGTCATTATGGGGAGACAACATGGCGATTTGGGTTGATGCGGACGCGTGTCCGAATGTGATTAAAGAGATTTTATTCCGCGCCGCCGAGCGCGTTCAGATGCCGCTGACGCTGGTGGCGAACCAGAATATTCGCGTCCCGCCTTCGCGGTTCATTCGCTCCCTCCGCGTGCCGGCCGGGTTCGACGTGGCAGATAATGAAATTGTTCGTCTGTGCAGCGCGGAAGATCTGGTCATCACCGCCGATATTCCGCTGGCGGCGGAAGTGTTGGAGAAAGGGGCAGCGGCGCTCAATCCTCGCGGCGAGCGTTATTCGCCTTCAACCATCCGGGAAAAACTCACTATGCGTGATTTTATGGATACGATGCGGGCCAGCGGCGTGCAGACCGGTGGACCGGACAGCCTGTCCCAGCGCGATCGCCAGCAGTTTGCTGCCGAACTGGATAAATGGCTGCTGGAAGTGAAGCGCCGTACGGCGTAATGATAATTATTGTCAATATGTGGTACAGTGTGGCCTCCACAGGGTTGTCATCCCGTACCGCTTTGCAGTAAAGTAATCGACACATCTTCTGCAATTATTTCTTTACACTCTTCAGCCATTCGGCATCAAGGGGAACACCTGGCTATGACCCAACCCATCTTTTTAGTTGGCCCCCGCGGCTGTGGGAAAACCACCGTTGGCGTGGAACTGGCACGCGCATGTCATCGTCAGTTTGTTGATACCGACCACTGGCTGCAGACTGAGGCCGGCAAAACCATCGCAGACATCGTGGAGCAAGAGGGATGGGAAAGCTTTCGCGCCCGCGAAACGGCCGCGCTGAAAGCGGTCACCACGCCGTCAGCCGTCATTGCGACGGGAGGCGGTATTGTTCTGGCCGAATGTAATCGTCACTTTATGCGCGAAAAAGGCATTGTGATCTATCTTTGCGCGCCGGTGGCGGCTCTGGTAGGGCGACTTGAAGCATTTCCTGAAGAGGGACAACGCCCGGCGCTGACGTCACGACCGCTCAGCGAAGAGGTGAGCGAAGTGCTGGCCGAGCGTGATGCCCTCTACCGTGAAGCGGCACACCATGTCGTGGATGCCTCTGCGGCCCCGGAAGATGTGGTAATTCAGATTATTACCGCCCTGCGTCTGGCGTGTGCCAGCTAACCGCCGTCTATACTGATAGCTCAGACATAAAAAAAGGATGAGCTATGCCAACCAGACCTCCCTATCCGCGCGAAGCACGTATTGTTACCGTTGAAAAAGGCAATGGCGACCAGACCGTCACCTGGTACCAGCTGCGTGCCGATCACCCCAAACCGGACTCGCTGATCAGTGAACATGAGACTGAACAGGAAGCGCTGGATGCCAAGCGGCGCTACGAAGATCCCGAAAAGTCGTGAATGTTTTCCTAAACGCTCCAATACCGTGCCTGAATCACACTTTTTATTCATCGCAAATGTTAAGCAGGGGTTAATATTTAGTTATTACAGGTAGCTCCGTTATCGGCAGGCGATCTTTACATTTCAGGGCTGAGATCGCCTGCTACGCTTGGTGCTGTTTTGTTGAAAAAACGAACTGTACAGCGTAGAGAGCCTGTACCTGTGTATACGTTTTTGTAGTGATGGAAGGCGAAGAAGATGAAGGCAACGTTGGCGATCCTCACCATTGGTGTGGTCCCTGTAAGCGAAGTGTTACCGCTCTTAACCGAGCATGTATCTGAACAACAGATCACGCATCTCAGCCTGCTGGGTAAGATGAGCCGGGAAGAGGTCATGGAAGACTACGCTGTAGAGGCGGGGGAGGATCCCCTGGCGACGTTATTAAGCGACGGTAAACTGGCGCATGTTTCTCGGCAGAAAATTGAGCGTTCGCTGCAGGCAGTAATAGAAGTACTCGATAATCAGCAATATGACGTAATTTTGCTGATGAGCACCGCCCCCATTAAGGGGCTCATCGCGCGCAATGCGATTTTGCTTGAGCCGATGCGCATTATTCCTCCGCTGGTAGCCTCCATTGTTGACGGGCATCAGGTGGGGGTCATTGTGCCCATCGAGGAGCTTATGGACAACCAGGAAGCAAAGTGGCACGTGCTCGAAAAAACGCCCCTGTATGCGCTGGCAAACCCCTTCTGGGACAGCGAGGCTAAACTCATTGCTGCCGGGAAGGAGCTGCTGGAGAGAGGGGCGGATGTATTGATTCTGGACTGTCTTGGTTTTCACCAGCATCACCGGGATTTACTGCAAAAGGCACTGGACGTGCCGGTGCTGTTATCCAACGTTCTGATGGCTCGCCTGGCCTCAGAACTTCTGACGTAATGATTTTGCGTGACAGGTGATGAGCATGGCCCCTATAGTGAATTTTTATCTCTGAATATAAGGGCCAGTTCATGCTTCAAAGTAACGAATACTTTTCCGGTAAAGTGAAATCCATCGGTTTTACCAGCAGCAGCACTGGCCGCGCCAGTGTGGGCGTTATGGCTGAAGGGGAATACACCTTTGGCACGGCGGAAGCGGAAGAGATGACGGTGGTCAGCGGCGCGCTGAACGTCTTACTGCCGGGTGAAACGGAATGGAAAGTTTACGCTGCCGGACAAGTTTTCAACGTCCCTGGCCACAGCGAATTTCATTTGCAGGTCGCTGAACCGACCTCTTATCTGTGCCGCTACCTGAAATAATCGTCTTTCCTCTCCCCCTTTGGGGAGAGGATCAGGGTGAGGGGAAATTATCTCTGCGCTTCGCCGCCGAGACCTTCCACCAGATTCTGAATTAACGCGGCCAGTTCGCCGGTCATCAGGATAAAGTCCGCGTCAAAGCGCTGGGCGTAATCTTCCCGGTCGATATCTTCGTTTTGATCGCGCAGCTCGTCGCAGAACTTCAGACGCTTCACGGAACCGTCGTCGCACATCACGAACTGAATGCGCTGCTGCCAGTCGAGCGCCAGTTTGGTGACCACTTTGCCCGCTTCAATGTGTACGGCGATCTCGTCGCTCACCAGATCCTGCTTTTTCGCGCGGATCACGCCGCCATCTTCCAGCAGGGCTTTCAGCTCGGCTTCGTCCAGGATCTGGAAACCTTGCGCCGCGGTACCGCTGCGGACCCACTCGGTCAGGGTCAGCTCAATCGGCGTTTCCAGCGCCAGCGGTACGACCGGTAAAGAGCCGATGCTTTTACGCAGCAGGGCCAGCGTATCTTCCGCTTTTTTGGCGCTGGCGCAGTCCACCATGATCAGCCCATTAACGGTATCGATCCACATCATCGTCTGGCTGAAGCGGCTGAAGGCGCGCGGCAGCAGAGAGTGCAGCACTTCATCTTTCAGCGAGTCTTTTTCGGTTTTCTTCAGCTTGCGGCCCTGCTCGGCTTCCAGCTTGAAAATTTTTGCTTCAAGCGCCTGCTTAACCACCGGCGTGGGCAGAATTTTCTCTTCTTTGCGGGCGCAGACGATGATTTGACCCGTGCTGCTGGCGTGGGTCAGTGCATCGCTTTGCGAACCCATTGGCGGAACCCAACCGGTTTTCGCCATATCCTGGCTACCGCAAGGGGAAAAGCTATAAGCGGCTAACTGTTTTTCCATCTCTTCTGCGCGCAGCGAAACGTCGCGGCTGAGACGGTAAACCATCAAATTTTTGAACCACAGCATGATAATTTCCACGGCCTTGTCGTTAAATCAGCGGGCATGATAACGAATTGTCGCATCGCTTGCATTGCTAATCGGGAAGCGTGCTTCTACTCTGTTGATAATCAAAATAATGAGGAGAGTCTTGTGCGTATTGGGATTGATTTGGGCGGCACCAAAACAGAAGTCATCGCATTAAGCGAGCAGGGGGAACAGCTGTTCCGCCACCGTCTGCCGACGCCGCGCGATGATTATCACCAGACGATCGAGACGATTGCCCGGCTGGTTGATATGGCCGAGCAGGCGACGGGCGAGAGGGGCACGGTCGGGATGGGGATCCCCGGCTCCATTTCGCCTTATACGGGTGTGGTGAAAAATGCCAACTCTACCTGGCTCAACGGTCAGCCGTTTGATAAGGATTTGAGCCAGCGTCTGAACCGGGAAGTGCGTCTGGCGAATGACGCAAACTGCCTGGCGGTCTCAGAGGCCGTTGATGGTGCAGCCGCAGGAGCGCAGACCGTGTTTGCAGTGATTATCGGTACCGGCTGCGGCGCGGGCGTGGCCTTTGGCGGACGTTCACATATTGGCGGCAACGGCACGGCGGGTGAGTGGGGGCACAACCCGCTGCCGTGGATGGATGAAGATGAACTCAAATACCGCGCCGAGGTGCCGTGCTACTGCGGCAAGCAGGGCTGTATCGAGACCTTTATCTCCGGCACCGGTTTTGCAACCGACTACCACCGCCTGAGCGGCCAGCCGCTCAAGGGGAACGAGATTATGCGTTTGGTGGAAGAACAGGATCCGGTGGCCGAACTGGCGCTCAGCCGCTACGAAATGCGTCTGGCGAAATCGCTGGCGCACGTAGTGAACATTCTCGATCCGGACGTGATTGTGCTCGGCGGTGGCATGAGCAACGTTGACCGGCTGTACGCCACGGTACCAAATCTGGTGAAACAGTGGGTCTTCGGCGGCGAGTGCGAAACCCCGATCCGCAAAGCCGTCCACGGCGACTCCAGCGGCGTGCGCGGCGCGGCGTGGTTATGGCCGGAATAAACGCAAAACGGCAACTTGCGTTGCCGTTTTTGATGTTTAGAGGGCCAGGGAGAGGGCACCAGACCGAATCGACCCAACACTCACCCCACCGCAAACTCCCTGTCCAGCCTGCTATACCCCAGTCCGTTGATCTTCTTCACCTTGATCTGCACCGGAATGCGCTCTTTCATCGCCTCGACGTGGCTAATCACCCCGATGGTTTTCCCGGTGGCGTTCAGCGCGTCGAGCGCATCCAGCGCGGTATCCAGCGTTTCACTGTCGAGCGTGCCGAATCCCTCATCCAGGAACAGGGAATCAATCCGCGTTTTGTGACTGACCAGGTCAGAAAGCGCTAACGCCAGCGCAAGGCTGACCAGGAAGCTCTCGCCGCCGGAGAGCGTGCGCGTATCGCGCACCGCATCGGCCTGCCAGGTGTCGACCACTTCCAGCTCCAGCGCCTCGCTGGCCTTACGCTGTAGGAGATAACGGCCGTGCAGGCGGTTAAGCTGCTGGTTTGCGAGCCAGACCAGGTTATCCAGCGTCAGCCCCTGAGCGAACTTGCGGAATTTGTCGCCGGTGCTGGAGCCGATCAGCGCGTTGAGATAACCCCAGTCGTCGGCCTGGCGCGCGGCCTCTTCAATTTGCAGCATTAACGCCTGCTGATGCTGGCGGTTATCGCTGTCCTGCTTAAGCTGCTGGCGGATCTCGCCCTGATGCGTGGTGTTCTCACGAAGCCGTTGCGCCAGCTGCTGCAGCTGGCTTTGCAGGGTAGACGCATCCGCGTCAAGTTCTTCCGGGCGCAGCGCAAGGTGCGCCTGCAGCTGCTGATTAGCCTGGCCGGAAAGGGCCGCGGCCTGCTGTAGCTGGTTTTCCAGCGACTGTTTCAGCTGTTCGAGGCGGCGAACAGCATCGTCATCCAGCAGCGCGGCAAGGAACGCGTCCCGATCGGCAAAACAGCTTGCGGAGAGCGCCGCGGTGAACTGCGTCTGCGATTGCTGCAGGCGCTCGCGCTCCAGCGCCTCCTGCTGCTGCAGGGCGGCGAGCTGGCTTTGCAGCGACACGCATTCATTATGGATGTCGCGCCAGTCATCAGGAATGGCCGGCTCAGCCTCTTCGCCGTGTGTTGCCGGAAGCGTGTCGAGCAGCGGCTTCAGCGCGCTCACGCGTTCCTGAAGCACGCCGTGCTGCGTTTGCTTCTCCTGCCAGTGGGCAAATTCCGCTTCGCGGGCGTGCAGCCAGTCGGCTTCATTGCCCTCTTCGGGAACGCTAAGCGAGAGCGCGAGAAGGGTATGTTCCAGCGCCTGGCGCGTTGCCGTGCGCTGCTGCTGATACTGGCGTTCCTGCGCCTCCTGCTCGTTCAGCTGGTTTTGCAGGTTCAGACGCTGGCTGAGCTGGTAAAGCTGGTGCTCGTAGTTTTCCTGCTCGTGCAGCCATGGCGCGATATCCTCCTGAATATTCAATGCGATATTCAAAGACGCGCACGCCTCCAGCCACGCTTTAGTAAGTGCTTGCTCTTCCTGAGAAAGCGTCTGCGCTTCGTCTGTCTCACGCTGGATCTGTTGAGCCAGAGCATTAACCTGTCCCAGCACCAGCAGGCCTTCCTCTTTAAGCGCGGCGACCTCTTTTTCGAGTGCATCACGGCGACGCTGGTTATCCGTCAGCTCAAGCGACCGGTAGGTCTCCACGGCAGGATGCTCGTGGGAGCCGCACAGCGGGCAGGGTTTGCCTGCCTCAAGCCGTGAGCGATAGCTTTCCAGATTTTTAATCGTCGCTTCACGTTCGCAAAGGGCTTTCAGGTCCAGATAGTGCTGGTGTTTCTCTTTGTACTGCTGGCGGCGCAGCGCCAGGGTTTCATTGAGCTTTCTCTGCTCCGCCTGGGCTTTCTGCACGCTTTCACCGTTCTGGCTAAGGCGCTTTTGCAGCGGCTGATAGCGGGCATGCAGCGACGTCAGCTGCTGGCGCAGTGTGCGGGACCGGGACTGCTGCTCCATGGCCGCGCTGACCTCATCCGCCGTCAGCGTCAGCGTATTTTCCGGCATCTCAGCCAGCTTCTGACGTAGCTCAGTCATCCGCGCAGCAAGCGCGACGAGCTGACTTTTGTCACGGTTTAGCTGTGAGAACTGGGCGCGCCAGCCGGCAATTTCCTGGCCCAGCAGGCGATAACGCTCATTCTCCGTCAGCCACTGCGCCAGCGCCGTCAGTTCGGCCTGTAGCCGCTCATGGGTACGCAGGGCGGTATTGCGGATCCGCGCGCGCAGTGCGGTTTTGGTCTGTAAGCGAGTATTTACTTCGTTAATTCGCTGCTGGGTTTGCGTCAGACGTGCGGTTTGCTCCTGCTGATGCTCCCAGAGCGGACGAAGCTGGGCGGCGGGCTGGGCAAGCTGGAGTTTTGCCAGTTCCGGCGCCGCGTTCGCCTGCGCCTGTTGCGCCTGCTGCTGCAGGGCGGTAACGCGCTGCTGCTCCCGCACGAGCTCGTCATGACGCGTAAGCCACTGAAAATCTTTCTGTTGGCTTTGCT
Organism: Enterobacter cloacae complex sp. P38RS; assembly: GCF_014930775.1. NCBI lineage: Bacteria > Pseudomonadati > Pseudomonadota > Gammaproteobacteria > Enterobacterales > Enterobacteriaceae > Enterobacter > Enterobacter cloacae complex sp. P38RS. Next base: position 7,324 of record NZ_JADBRS010000018.1, on the reverse strand, counting down.
GCTGGGCCAGCAGGGTTTTCTCTTCGTCAGTAAGTGCCTGCAAACTTTGCTGCAACTGCTGCTGTTGTTCTTCGCTGAGCAGCACGACGCCCGCCGCCTGCGCCTCGCATTTTTCCAGCACGCTGCGGGCGGCTTTGTGTTTCTCAAACACCATCGCGGAAATCTGGCCGTAGATTTCGGTGCCGGTGAGTTCTTCCAGCAGTTCTGCGCGGTCGGCCGGTTTGGCATTCAGGAAGGCGGCAAATTGCCCCTGCGAGAGCAGCATTGAGCGGGTAAAACGGCCGTAGTCCAGCCCGGTGAGCGCCGCGGTTTGCTCCAGTTTATCCGACACCTTATCGGCCAGAATCTTGCCATCCTCGCAGCGGGCCAGCTCCACGCGCGGTGCCTGCAAGTTCCCGTCCGGCTGGTTGCGCGCCCGGTTCTGGCTCCAGAAGGCGCGATAGGCAACGCCTTTCACCTCAAATTCCACTTCCGCCAGGCACTCGGCGGTATCGCGCGTCATCAGATCGTTTTGCGCCTGAGAGACCTTATTCAGGCGCGGGGTTTCGTGGTAGAGCGCCAGGCAGATGGCATCGAGCAGGGTGGTTTTACCCGCGCCGGTTGCGCCAGTGATGGCAAACAGGCCGTTGCTGGCAAAAGGCTCCGCGGTGAAGTCAATTTTCCACTCGCCCTTGAGGGAGTTGAGATTTTTCAGGCGCAGGCTCAGAATTTTCATGCGTTTTCTTCCTCGTCATTGAGGGCGTGCAGAGTATGGCTGAACAGCTCGTTGAGCCTGACGCGCTTCGCATCATCGATCTCTTCCTGCGAAAGTCGGCGCTCGAACACCTCTTCTACGCGCAGTTCGCTAAGCGTTTCGCGCTGGGCGCCGAGCAGAATTTTCTCGCGCTGCTCGCGGCTGCGGCGCACCAGCAGCACCTCAACCGGCAACTCTTCGGTCAGCGCCTGAATTTTCCGCTGCATATCGTGCAGGTAGTCATCGGTGGTGATTTCAATATCCAGCCAGACGGGCGGGTTAAGCTCAGCGCCGCGCCACTGCTCAAGCTGGGCGGTGATGGCAGCCAGATCGCCCTTCAGCACCGCCAGCGGCTGGGTGACCGGCACTTCCAGCGTCTCGACGGCGCTGAGTTTGCCCTCATCAAAGCTCACCAGATGCACGGATTTGGTTTTTCCGGTTTCATCGAAGCTGAGCGAAATAGGGGAGCCACAGTAGCGGATATGCTCGCAGCCGCCGATGACCTGGGCGCGGTGAATGTGCCCGAGCGCGATGTAGTCCGCGGGCGGGAAGTTTTGCGCGGGAAAGGCGTCCAGCGTACCGATATAGATCTCGCGGACTGCGTCACTTTTGCTGGCACCGACGGTGGTGAGGTGCCCGGTGGCAATGACCGGAATGGCCTGTTCACCGCGCAGGGCACAGGCTTCCGCGTGCTGCTGGTGATAGTAGTCGGTGATGGCCTGCAATAAATGCTGCTGCTTTTCCGCTCCCGACAGTCCCGCCTGGCTTTGCACGATGTCGCGCGGACGTAAAAAGGGAATCGGGCACAGTACCGCGCCCGGCGACCCGTCGCGTTTTTTCAGGATCTGCGGCGCGTGCCCGGCGCTGGCGACCACGGTGGTATTGAGAAACGCCAGGATGTCGCGGGATTCATTGAGCGTGGCGACGGAGTCATGGTTACCGGCGACAATCACCAGATGACAGCCGGTCTGCTGCAGGTTCACCACGAAGCGGTTATACAGTTCACGCGCATAGCTCGGCGGCGAACCGGTATCAAAGATGTCACCCGCCACAATAATGGCATCCACCTCGTGCGCCTGGCCCGTTTCCAGAAGCCAGTTCAGGAACGCTTCATGTTCAGCCGCACGGCTTTTGCTGTAAAAATTTTGACCCAGATGCCAGTCCGAGGTGTGAAGTATGCGCATAGGAGATCCGTGGCGAAAAACGATGCGGGCGATTATAAACTGTCAGGGAGAGGAAAATAACCGCTGTAATAAAACAACAGTTTGCCATTTATAGTGGTACTGTTTTTCATAAATCTGTCATAAATCTGACGCATAATGGCGCCGCATTACAAACTTGTAACTTAAATAAGATAAGACAGGGCAAAGTATGGCGAGACGTATTCTGGTCGTAGAAGATGAAGCTCCAATTCGTGAAATGGTGTGCTTCGTGCTCGAACAAAATGGCTTCCAGCCGGTTGAAGCGGAAGATTATGACAGCGCGGTGAACCAGCTGAATGAACCCTGGCCCGATCTGATTCTGCTTGACTGGATGTTGCCCGGCGGCTCCGGACTGCAGTTTATCAAACATCTGAAGCGTGAAGCGCTGACCCGCGACATCCCGGTGGTGATGCTCACGGCGCGCGGAGAGGAAGAGGATCGCGTGCGCGGTCTGGAGACCGGCGCGGACGATTACATTACCAAGCCTTTCTCCCCGAAAGAGCTGGTTGCCCGCATTAAGGCCGTCATGCGCCGTATTTCCCCGATGGCGGTGGAAGAGGTGATCGAGATGCAGGGCCTCAGCCTTGACCCAACGTCACACCGCGTGATGACCGGCGAAAATCCCCTCGACATGGGGCCTACCGAATTTAAACTCCTGCACTTTTTTATGACCCATCCGGAACGCGTTTACAGCCGCGAGCAGTTGCTGAATAACGTCTGGGGAACTAACGTGTATGTCGAAGACCGGACGGTTGACGTACATATTCGTCGCCTGCGAAAAGCGCTGGAACTGAGCGGCCACGATCGCATGGTACAGACGGTCCGCGGTACGGGTTATCGTTTCTCGACCCGTTTCTGAATAATGACAGGAGTGTGACGCGTGCTGGAACGTCTGTCATGGAAAAGGCTCGTCTTTGAACTGATCTTATGCTGTATTCCGGCCCTTCTTCTGGGAGCCTTACTTGGGCATCTGCCGTGGTTTCTGCTGGCGGCGGTCACCGGGCTGTTAGCCTGGCATTTCTGGAACCTGCTGCGTCTCTCCTGGTGGCTGTGGGTGGACCGCAGTATGACCCCGCCGCCGGGAAGCGGCAGCTGGGAGCCGCTGCTGTACGGCCTGCACCAGATGCAGATGCGTAATAAAAAGCGTCGCCGCGAGCTGGGAAGCCTGATCAAACGCTTTCGCAGCGGTGCAGAGTCGCTGCCCGATGCCGTTATTCTGACGACCGAAGAAGGGACGATCTTCTGGTGTAACGGCCTGGCGCAGCAACTGCTGGGCCTGCGCTGGCCGGATGACAATGGTCAGAACATCCTCAACCTTCTGCGTTATCCTGAGTTCACGCTGTATCTGAAAAAGCGTGATTTCACCCGTCCCCACAATCTGAAGCTGAATAACGGTCGCCATCTGGAAATCCGCGTGATGCCCTACAGCGATCGCCAGTGGCTGATGGTGGCGCGCGACGTGACCCAGATGCACCAGCTGGAAGGGGCGCGTCGTAACTTCTTCGCCAACGTCAGCCACGAACTACGCACCCCGTTGACCGTGCTGCAGGGCTACCTGGAGATGATGCAAGAGCAAACCCTGGAAGGCGCGCCGCGTGAAAAAGCGCTGCATACGATGCGCGAGCAAACGCACCGTATGGAAGGGCTGGTGAAGCAGCTGCTGACGCTGTCAAAGATTGAAGCGGCGCCTTCTCTTGCGCTGAATGACACCATTGATGTGCCAATGATGTTGCGCGTTGTCGAGCGTGAAGCGCAGACGTTAAGCCATAAAAAACATCAGCTGACCTTTGACGTCGACAACACGCTGAAGGTGCTAGGCAGCGAGGATGAACTGCGTAGCGCCATCTCCAACCTGGTGTACAACGCGGTAAACCATACGCCGGAAGGAACGGATATCGTGGTGCGCTGGCAGCATACGCCGGCAGGCGCCGAGTTTAGCGTTGAGGATAACGGGCCGGGGATCGCCCCGGAGCATATTCCGCGCCTGACCGAGCGCTTCTACCGGGTGGATAAAGCGCGATCGCGGCAGACGGGGGGGAGCGGCCTGGGGCTGGCGATTGTGAAACACGCGGTGAATCACCATGAAAGCCGTCTTGATATCCAGAGTACCCTGGGTAAGGGAACCCGCTTTAGTTTCGTTATCCCGGAACGATTAATTGCCAAAAAGAGCGCCTGACGGCAGGCGTGTCATTTTACCTTTCCACGGGTCAGCCATCGCTGGCCCGTTTGCTTTGCAGTCAAGCGAAACGCGTGTGAATTTTATACGGTTGGCTGTTTTTTGTTCGCATGATTAGCCATGGGTTTTTCCTATAATTAGCGCATTGTTCTGGTGCGCGTTTTCATACTGGCATATTGTTCTGGTTTTGCGATCCCTCCTTGCCTTTAAACGTTATAAGCGTTTAAATTGCCCCCCAGATACTGTCAGACCGACTGTATTTGCGTGGTAAATCGAAAAACTATTCTTCTCCACGCCAGGACGGGAGCATTTCCCGCTGAAATTGAGCAAATTTTCGGCTGTATCGTCCCGTCAGGGAAATCGAAAAATCTCAACGTTTTCAACACCACATCCACAGGCAGTAAGGTTTTATGACCCATCACTTAAAATCGCGTGACATTATCGCGCTGGGCTTTATGACATTTGCGCTGTTCGTTGGCGCAGGCAACATCATTTTCCCTCCAATGGTTGGCTTACAGGCGGGTGAACACGTCTGGACCGCCGCGTTTGGTTTCCTGATTACTGCCGTGGGCCTGCCGGTACTGACCGTTATCGCACTGGCGAAAGTCGGTGGCGGCGTGGATAGCCTCAGCACCCCGATTGGCAAAGTGGCTGGCGTTCTGCTGGCAACCGTCTGCTATCTGGCCGTTGGTCCGCTGTTTGCCACCCCGCGTACCGCGACCGTTTCCTTCGAAGTGGGCATCGCCCCGCTGACCGGCGACGGCGCGATGCCGCTGTTCATCTACAGCCTGATTTATTTCGCCATCGTGATTCTGGTTTCCCTCTATCCGGGCAAGCTGCTGGACACGGTAGGTAACTTCCTGGCGCCGCTGAAAATTGTAGCGCTGATCGTGCTGGCCGTGGCGGCCATCATCTGGCCAGCCGGCCCGATTAGCGACGCGATGGATGCCTATAAAAACGCCGCCTTCTCTAACGGCTTTGTGAACGGCTACCTGACGATGGATACGCTGGGCGCGATGGTGTTTGGTATCGTTATTGTTAACGCCGCGCGTTCCCGCGGCGTGACCGAAGCGCGTTTGCTGACCCGTTATACCATCTGGGCTGGCCTGATGGCCGGTGTGGGACTGACGCTGCTGTATCTGGCGCTGTTCCGCCTGGGCTCTGACAGCGCGATGCTGGTTGATCAGAACGCGAACGGTGCGGCTATCCTGCACGCTTACGTTCAGTACACCTTCGGTGGGGCGGGCAGCATGCTGCTGGCGGCGCTGATCTTCCTGGCGTGTCTGGTAACCGCGGTTGGCCTGACCTGCGCCTGCGCAGAGTTCTTTGCGCAGTATCTGCCGCTCTCTTACCGTACCCTGGTGTTTATTCTCGGTATCTTCTCCATGGCGGTGTCTAACCTCGGTCTGAGCCACCTGATTCAGGTCTCTATTCCGGTGTTGACGGCGATCTATCCGCCGTGCATCGTGCTGGTGGTGCTGAGCTTCACCCGTCCGTGGTGGCATAACTCCTCACGAATTATTGCGCCAGCCATGTTTATCAGCCTGATTTTTGGTATCCTTGACGGGATTAAAGCATCAGCGTTCGCTGAAATTCTGCCAGCCTGGACACAGCGTCTGCCGCTGTCCGAGCAGGGCCTGGCCTGGCTGATGCCTACCGTTGTTGCACTGGTTCTGGCGGTTATCTGGGACCGTGCTGCAGGGCGTCAGGTCACATCGAACGCTCATTAATCAACGGCAACAAAATGTTTAACCACGGGGCTTAAGGCCCCGTGGTTTTTTGTTTTTTCGTGTTGAATGGCAAGATTTAAATGGAAAGCACTAACAAACTTAAACGTGGATTGAGCACGCGCCACATCCGCTTTATGGCGCTGGGCTCTGCTATCGGCACCGGTCTTTTTTATGGCTCGGCAGATGCCATCAAAATGGCCGGTCCAAGCGTTCTGCTGGCCTATATCATCGGCGGTGTGGCGGCGTATATCATCATGCGCGCCCTCGGCGAAATGTCGGTTCACAACCCGTCTGCCAGCTCCTTCTCCCGCTACGCGCAGGAAAACCTCGGCCCGCTGGCCGGGTTTATCACCGGCTGGACCTACTGCTTCGAAATTTTGATTGTGGCGATTGCCGACGTAACCGCATTCGGCATCTACATGGGCGTCTGGTTCCCGGCGGTGCCGCACTGGATCTGGGTGCTGAGCGTGGTGTTGCTCATTTGCGCCGTTAATCTGATGAGCGTGAAGGTGTTCGGCGAGCTGGAGTTCTGGTTCTCCTTCTTCAAGGTCGCGACCATCATCATCATGATTGTGGCGGGTTTCGGGATCATCATCTGGGGGATTGGCAACGGCGGCCAGCCGACCGGCATCCATAACCTCTGGAGCAACGGCGGCTTCTTCAGCAACGGCTGGCTCGGGATGGTGATGTCGCTACAGATGGTAATGTTCGCCTACGGCGGCATCGAGATTATCGGCATCACCGCCGGGGAAGCGAAAGATCCGGAGAAATCCATTCCGCGCGCCATCAACTCGGTGCCGATGCGTATTCTGGTGTTCTACGTGGGTACGCTGTTCGTGATTATGTCCATCTACCCGTGGAACCAGGTAGGCACTAACGGTAGCCCGTTTGTCCTGACCTTCCAGCATATGGGCATTGCCTTTGCTGCCAGCATTCTGAACTTTGTGGTGCTGACCGCGTCGCTTTCGGCCATCAACAGTGACGTCTTTGGCGTGGGCCGCATGCTGCACGGCATGGCGGAGCAGGGCAGCGCGCCGAAGGTGTTCGCCAAAACTTCACGCCGCGGCACGCCGTGGGTGACGGTGGTGGTGATGACCGTAGCGCTGCTGTTCTCGGTTTACCTGAACTACATCATGCCGGAGAACGTCTTCCTGGTGATTGCGTCCCTGGCGACCTTCGCGACCGTGTGGGTGTGGATCATGATCCTGCTGTCGCAGATTGCCTTCCGCCGCCGTCTGTCGCCGGATGAGGCGAAAGCGCTGAAGTTTAAGGTGCCGGGCGGGGTGGCGACGACCGTGGTCGGGCTGATCTTCCTGGTGTTTATCATTGGCCTGATTGGCTACCATCCGGATACCCGCATTTCCCTGTACGTGGGCTGTGCGTGGATCGTTCTGCTGCTGATCGGCTGGGTGTTTAAGTGCCGCCGTGACCGTCAATTGGCAGAAGCACAGTAATATTTTTATCCCCCCTCCCTCCCGGGAGA
>NZ_JADBRS010000017.1:0-138292 GCF_014930775.1 Enterobacter cloacae complex sp. P38RS | reverse complement strand
GTGAAACGCCGTAGCGCCGATGGTAGTGTGGGGTCTCCCCATGTGAGAGTAGGGAACTGCCAGGCATCAAATAAGAAGAACCCCGTACCGTAAGGTGCGGGGTTTTTTGCTTTTGTTTTTCTCCCTCTCCCTGAAACTTTCTCACCTTCGACTTGCAGGCTCGACATTCATACCATTTCTGGGTATCGTTAGCTGTCTGGATGTCTAAACGTTTATACGTATATTGTGAGGAAGTAAGGTTATGCCGATTCGGGTGCAGGACGAGCTACCAGCCGTCAATTTCTTACGTGAAGAGAACGTCTTCGTGATGACGGCTTCACGCGCGACAGGTCAGGAAATTCGCCCGCTGAAGGTTCTCATCCTCAACCTGATGCCGAAAAAGATTGAGACGGAGAATCAGTTTCTGCGTCTGCTGTCGAACTCCCCGCTGCAGGTCGATATTCAACTGCTGCGTATTGATGCCCGCGAGTCACGTAACACGCCCTCTGAGCATCTGAATAACTTCTACTGTAACTTCGAAGATATTCGGGGGGAAAACTTCGACGGACTGATTGTGACAGGCGCGCCGCTCGGTCTGGTTGAATTTAACGATGTTGCTTACTGGCCGCAGATCAAACAGGTGCTGGAGTGGGCAAAAGATCACGTCACGTCAACGCTGTTTGTCTGCTGGGCGGTACAGGCCGCACTCAACATTCTCTACGGTATTCCCAAGCAAACCCGCACTCAAAAGCTCTCCGGCGTATACGAACACCACATTCTTCATCCACACGCGCTGCTGACGCGTGGTTTTGATGACACCTTCCTGGCCCCGCATTCTCGCTACGCCGATTTTCCGGCCCAGCTGATTCGTGATTACACCGATCTGGAGATCCTGGCCGAAACGGAAGACGGGGATGCCTACCTGTTTGCCAGTAAAGACAAACGTATCGCGTTCGTTACCGGCCATCCTGAGTATGATCCCGATACTCTCGCATCAGAGTATTTCCGTGATGTTGAAGCGGGTCTTAATCCGGATATCCCGTACAACTATTTCCCGAAAAACGATCCGCAAAACAAACCAGGAGCCACCTGGCGCAGCCACGGAAATCTGCTGTTCACTAACTGGCTCAACTATTACGTCTACCAGATTACGCCGTACGATCTTCGCCACATGAATCCGACGCTGGAGTAATCGTCTGCATTAAACGATCCTAAAGCGTTTCAGCTATTCAGATCAGGCACCTTCGGGTGCCTTTTTTATTTCCGAAACCCCGTTCAACATACCAGAAAACTTTAACTCTATATTAATCATCATGTTGCGTTGTAATTAAAATTAAAATGGAAATTGTTTTTGATTTTGGAAAAATTATAGATAGTCTTAATTCTGCTGAGCGAAAACTACACAACGATCTTTCGTTCGCATTGGGGGCGTGATTTTGGATCTTTGATGAGGAGCAGAACGATGACTCAACAGGCAACCACGGTCGATGAATTGACCTTTACCCAGCCGAATGGTGAGCAAGAACAGCAGGTTTTGACGGCCGAAGCGGTAGAGTTTCTGACTGAGCTGGTGACCCGCTTTACGCCGCAGCGCAATAAGCTGCTGGCGGCACGCATTCACCAACAGCAGGAAATCGATAACGGCAAGTTGCCAGGATTTATTTCGGAAACTGCTTCCATTCGTCGTGGTGAGTGGAAAATCCGCGGCATTCCTGAAGATTTACAGGATCGTCGCGTTGAGATCACTGGTCCGGTAGAGCGCAAAATGGTGATCAACGCCATGAACGCCAACGTTAAAGTCTTTATGGCCGATTTTGAAGACTCGCTGGCCCCGGACTGGAACAAAGTTATCGACGGGCAGATCAACCTGCGCGATGCCGTCAACGGCACCATCAGCTACACCAACGAAGCCGGGAAAATCTACCAGCTCAAACCGAATCCGGCGGTGCTGATCTGTCGCGTACGAGGTTTGCACCTGCCTGAAAAACATGTCACATGGCGTGGAGAAGCCATTCCGGGCAGCCTGTTTGATTTCGCACTCTATTTCTTCCATAACTACAAAAACCTGCTGGCAAAAGGTAGCGGTCCCTATTTCTATCTGCCAAAAACGCAGGCCTGGCAGGAAGCCGCCTGGTGGAGCGAAGTATTTAGCTACGCGGAAGATCGATTCAACCTGCCGCGCGGCACGATCAAGGCCACGCTGCTGATTGAAACGCTGCCCGCCGTGTTCCAGATGAATGAAATTCTGCATGCCCTGCGCGACCACATTGTCGGCCTGAACTGCGGACGCTGGGACTATATTTTCAGCTACATCAAGACGCTGAAAAACTATCCCGATCGCGTACTGCCGGACCGCCAGGTCGTGACCATGGATAAACCCTTCCTGAGCGCCTATTCGCGTCTGCTGATTAAAACCTGCCACAAGCGCGGTGCCTTTGCGATGGGCGGCATGGCGGCCTTTATTCCGAGCAAAGACGCGGAGCGCAATAATCAGGTGCTCAACAAGGTGAAAGCCGATAAAGAGCTGGAAGCCCGTAACGGTCACGACGGCACGTGGATTGCCCATCCGGGCCTGGCCGATACGGCGATGGAGGTCTTCAATCGCGTACTCGGCGATAACAAAAATCAGCTGTTTGTCACGCGCGAAGAAGATGCCCCAACGGCTGAAGAACAGCTGCTGGCACCGTGTGCGGGCGAGCGAACGGAAGAGGGGATGCGTGCCAATATTCGCGTCGCGGTCCAGTACATCGAAGCGTGGATCTCCGGCAACGGCTGCGTGCCTATCTACGGCCTGATGGAAGATGCTGCCACGGCGGAAATTTCGCGCACCTCTATCTGGCAGTGGATCCACCATCAAAAAACGCTCAGCAACGGCAAGCCGGTCACCAAAGCCCTGTTCCGTCAGATGCTTGCCGAAGAGATGCGGGTCATCCAGGACGAGCTGGGCGAACACCGCTTCAGCAGCGGACGCTTTGACGACGCAGCGCGCCTGATGGAGCAAATCACCACATCAGATGACTTAATCGACTTCCTGACTCTGCCGGGCTACCGCTTCCTGGCGTAACTCACCACATAACAATATGGAGCATCTGCACATGAAAACCCGTACCCAACAAATCGAAGAATTAAAGAAAGAGTGGACTCAACCGCGCTGGGAAGGCATCCGCCGTCCTTACAGCGCGGAGGACGTGGTGAAATTACGCGGCTCGGTCAACCCGGAATGCACGCTGGCACAGAACGGTGCGGCGAAAATGTGGAAGCTGCTGCACGGTGGCTCCAAAAAGGGTTATATCAACAGCCTCGGTGCGCTGACCGGCGGTCAGGCATTGCAGCAGGCGAAGGCCGGCATAGAAGCCATTTACCTTTCCGGCTGGCAGGTCGCGGCGGACGCCAACCTGGCCTCCAGCATGTATCCGGATCAATCTCTTTATCCGGCCAACTCGGTACCGTCGGTGGTGGATCGGATCAACAATACCTTCCGCCGCGCGGATCAGATCCAGTGGGCCGCAGGCATTGAGCCCAACGATCCGCGTTTTATTGATTACTTCCTGCCGATCGTGGCGGATGCGGAAGCGGGCTTCGGCGGCGTGCTGAACGCCTTCGAACTGATGAAATCGATGATTGAGGCCGGTGCAGCGGCCGTTCACTTCGAAGACCAGCTTGCGTCGGTGAAGAAGTGCGGGCATATGGGCGGAAAAGTTCTCGTCCCGACCCAGGAAGCGATTCAGAAGCTGGTTGCCGCGCGTCTGGCTGCTGACGTGCTCGGTGTGCCGACGCTGGTGATTGCCCGTACCGATGCGGATGCGGCAGACCTGATCACCTCTGACTGCGATCCGTACGATAGCGAATTTATTACCGGCGAGCGCACCAGCGAGGGGTTCTATCGCACGCATGCCGGTATCGAACAGGCCATCAGCCGCGGCCTGGCCTATGCCCCTTACGCCGACCTGGTCTGGTGTGAAACGTCCACGCCGGATCTGGCGCTGGCGAAGCGCTTTGCCGATGCGATTCATGCGAAATACCCGGGCAAACTGCTGGCCTACAACTGTTCGCCGTCCTTCAACTGGCAGAAAAAGCTGGATGACAAAACCATCGCCAGCTTCCAGCAGCAGCTGTCGGATATGGGCTACAAGTACCAGTTCATCACCCTGGCAGGCATCCACAGCATGTGGTTCAACATGTTCGACCTGGCGCACGCTTACGCGCAGGGGGAGGGCATGAAGCACTACGTTGAGAAGGTGCAGCAGCCGGAGTTTGCCGCTGGTAAAGACGGCTATACCTTTGTTTCTCACCAGCAGGAAGTGGGGACGGGCTACTTTGATAACGTGACGACCATCATCCAGGGAGGCGCCTCATCCGTTACCGCCTTAACGGGGTCAACCGAAGAAGCACAGTTCTAAACTTTTCCCCCTCTCCCCTCCGGGGAGAGGGACGGGGTGAAGGGGAATATATGTCGCGTGGCCTGGAATTGCTGATTGCCCAAACCATTCTGCAGGGCTTTGATGCCCAGTATGGTCGTTTTCTGGAAGTGACCTCCGGCGCGCAGCAGCGCTTCGAACATGCAGACTGGCATGCGGTTCAGCAGGCCATGAAGCAGCGTATTCATCTCTATGACCACCATGTGGGTCTGGTGGTGGAGCAGCTGCGCTGTATTACCGACGGTAAAAGCCCGGACGCGGCATTTTTACTGCGTGTGAAAGAGCATTACACCCATCTGTTACCCGACTACCCTCGCTTCGAGATTGCGGAGAGCTTTTTCAACTCCGTCTATTGCCGGTTATTTGACCACCGCTCATTATCTCCTGAGCGGTTATTTATCTTCAGCTCCCAGCCTGAGCGCCGCTTCCGTACCATTCCGCGTCCGCTGGCGAAAGATTTCTTTCCCGATCGCGGGTGGGAAAAGCTCCTGCATCGCATCTTAACGGATTTGCCGCTGCGCCTGCCGTGGGAGAACAAGCTCCGGGATATCGGCTATATCCATGCGCATCTTCGTGAAACCTACGGCGAGGAGGTGCTCAGCCGCAGCCATGTGCAGGTGGCCAACGAGCTGTTCTACCGGAATAAGGCCGCCTGGCTGGTGGGCAAACTGGTTACGCCGACGGCCATTGTGCCGTTTCTGTTGCCCATTCACCGTACCGACGACGGCGAACTGTTTGTCGATACCTGCCTGACCACCAGCGCCGAGGCCAGCATCGTGTTTGGCTTCGCCCGCTCCTATTTCATGGTGTACGCCCCGCTGCCTGCCGCCCTGGTGGAGTGGCTGCGCGAGATCCTGCCGGGCAAAACTACCGCCGAGCTGTATATGGCGATTGGCTGTCAGAAGCATGCCAAAACGGAAAGTTACCGGGAATACCTGCGCTATGTCACCGCGGCGGATGAGCAGTTTATCGAAGCGCCAGGTATCCGCGGCATGGTGATGCTGGTCTTCACGCTGCCGGGCTTCGACCGGGTCTTTAAGGTGATAAAAGACAGATTCGCCCCGCAGAAAGAGATGACCGCCGCCCACGTCCGCGCCTGCTATCAGCTGGTAAAAGAGCACGATCGCGTCGGGCGAATGGCCGATACCCAGGAGTTTGAAAACTTTGTGCTGGATAAGCAGCAGATCGATCCGGCGCTTATGTCGCTGTTAATGCAGGAAGCGCCGACGAAAATCACCGATCTGGGCGATAAAATAGCGATTAGCCATCTCTATATTGAGCGCCGTATGGTGCCGCTCAATATCTGGCTGGAACAGTCAGAGGGCCAGGCATTACGTGATGCCATCGAAGAGTACGGCAACGCTATCCGCCAGCTCGCCGCCGCCAATATCTTCCCTGGCGATATGCTGTTTAAAAACTTCGGCGTCACCCGGCACGGGCGGGTGGTGTTCTACGATTACGATGAAATTTGCTACATGACCGAGGTGAACTTTCGCGATATCCCGCCGCCCCGTTACCCGGAGGATGAGCTCTCCAGCGAGCCGTGGTACAGCGTTTCGCCGGGCGATGTGTTTCCCGAGGAGTTTCGCCACTGGCTGTGTGCGGACCCACGCATCGGGCCGTTATTTGAAGAAATGCATGAAGATCTGTTCCACGCCAGCTACTGGCGCGGGCTACAAACGCGGATCAAAAATGGGCACGTGGAGGATGTGTACGCTTACCGCCGCAAGCAGCGGTTTTGTGTGCGATTTAACGAATCCCACCGTACGCCAGCGTCACCTCTTTCGCGGCCTTAATCACCAGCGCGCCCAGCTCGGTCACCCGGTCGTCGGTCATACGTGAGATGGGGCCAGAGATGGAGATCGCAGCAAACGGCTCGCGATGTTCGTCGAAAATACAGGACGCGAGGCAGCGCAGCCCCAGCGCATGTTCCTCGTCATCAAACGAATAGCCGCGCTTGCGGGTCAACGCCAGATCTTCTTTCAGATGCACCGGCGACACCAGCGTGGCGTGGGTATAGGCGTGCAGCCCTTTTCGGTGCAGCAGCCCGGTCACCTGCTCTTCGCTCAGCTGCGACAAAAACGCTTTCCCCGCCCCGGAGGCGTGCATCGGCAGCTTGCCGCCAATCGGCGCGGACATGCGCATCAACTGCGTGCACTGCACCTGGTCGATAATAATCGCCTGGTGGTCGCTCTGGTCGAGCACCGCAAGGTTCACCGTCTCGCCGGACTCCTCCATCAGCTTGCGCAGAATCGGATGCACAATCGCCAGCAGGTTACGGCTCTGAAGGAAGCTGCTGCCCACGATAAACGCATGCGCGCCCACCGCCCAGTGCCCCAGCTCGCCGACCTGGCGGACAAAACCCAGCTGCTGCATGGTGGTCAGCAGGCGGTGCGTGGTGGAGTTCGGCAGACCAGCCTGCTGGGCCAGCTCCGTCAGGGCCACGCTGCCGTGCGACTCGGCTATCCACTCCAGCAGCTTCAGACCGCGCGTCAGGGATTGAACCTGTCCGCCGGGTTGTGAAGCGGCGGTGGCGGCAGGTTTTCTGCCGCGTTTGGCGGGAACGGTCGCGACCATGACGATCTCCTTTTTCTGTATCGTGGAAATCATTTTCGTTTTATTTGGTGAATTTGCAACCGCTTTCCTGACTGATCGGAGGAGTGATGGTGAACATGTCTCATGTTACCGCGGCGTGACTTTTCCACCCTGCGAGATTGTGCCAGTATGGAACGCAGCCTTTTGGCCTTGTTGAGCGTTGTCGGGAGCAAGTGTGAGCAGCAAAGTAGAGCAACTGCGTGCGCAGTTAAATGAACGAATTCTGGTGCTGGACGGCGGCATGGGCACCATGATCCAGAGCTATCGTCTGAGCGAAGACGATTTCCGCAGCGAGCGCTTCGCCGACTGGCCCTGCGACCTGAAAGGAAACAATGACCTGCTGGTGTTGAGCAAACCGTCCGTCATCAGGGATATTCACAACGCCTACTTTGAAGCAGGTGCGGATATCGTTGAAACCAACACCTTCAACTCGACAACCATCGCCATGGCGGATTACCAGATGGAATCCCTGTCGGCGGAGATCAACTATGAGGCGGCCAGGCTCGCCCGCGCCTGTGCCGACGAGTGGACGGCCCGCACGCCGGACAAGCCGCGCTACGTTGCCGGGGTGCTTGGCCCGACCAACCGCACCGCGTCGATTTCACCGGACGTCAACGATCCGGCGTTTCGTAATATCACCTTTGACCAGCTGGTTACGGCGTATCGTGAATCGACCAAAGCGCTGGTGGAAGGTGGCTCCGACCTGATCCTGATTGAAACGGTGTTCGATACCCTCAACGCCAAAGCCGCGATATACGCGGTGAAAGAGGAGTTTGAGGCGCTGGGCGTTGACCTGCCGATCATGATCTCCGGCACCATCACCGACGCCTCCGGCCGCACCCTGTCCGGCCAGACAACCGAAGCGTTTTATAACTCCCTGCGCCACGCCGACGCGCTCTCCTTCGGTCTGAACTGCGCGCTGGGACCAGACGAACTGCGCCAGTATGTGCAGGAGCTTTCGCGCATTGCCGAATGCTACGTTACCGCGCATCCGAACGCCGGTCTGCCGAACGCGTTTGGCGAGTACGATCTGGATGCTGACACCATGGCGGCGCAAATCCGCGAGTGGGCCGAGTCAGGCTTCCTGAACATCGTCGGCGGCTGCTGCGGCACCACGCCGGAGCACATCGCCGCCATGAGCCGCGCCGTGGACGGGCTGCCGCCGCGCAAGCTGCCCGAGCTGCCGGTTGCCTGTCGCCTTTCCGGCCTGGAGCCGTTGACCATCGGCGACGACAGCCTGTTTGTGAACGTGGGTGAACGTACCAACGTTACCGGTTCCGCTAAATTCAAGCGTCTGATCAAAGAAGAGAAGTACAGCGAAGCGCTGCACGTCGCCCGCCAGCAGGTGGAAAGCGGGGCGCAGATTATCGATATCAACATGGACGAGGGGATGCTTGACGCCGAAGCGGCGATGGTGCGTTTCCTCAACCTGATTGCCGGTGAGCCGGATATCGCCCGCGTGCCGATCATGATTGACTCCTCCAAGTGGGAGGTCATCGAAAAAGGGCTGAAGTGCATTCAGGGCAAAGGCATCGTTAACTCCATCTCGATGAAAGAGGGCGTGGATATCTTTATCCACCACGCGAAGATGGTGCGCCGCTACGGTGCGGCCGTGGTGGTGATGGCCTTCGATGAGGTGGGCCAGGCCGACACCCGCGAGCGCAAAATTGAGATATGCCGCCGCGCGTACAAAATTCTGACCGAAGAGGTGGGCTTCCCGCCGGAAGACATTATTTTCGACCCGAACATCTTTGCCGTCGCGACCGGCATCGAAGAGCACAACAACTACGCCCAGGACTTTATCGGCGCGTGTGAAGACATCAAGCGCGAGTTGCCGCATGCGCTGATCTCCGGCGGCGTGTCGAACGTCTCGTTCTCGTTCCGCGGCAACGACCCGGTGCGTGAGGCGATCCACGCCGTGTTCCTCTACTACGCCATCCGCAATGGGATGGACATGGGCATCGTCAACGCTGGACAGCTGGCGATTTACGACGATCTGCCTGCTGAACTGCGCGATGCCGTAGAGGACGTGATCCTCAACCGTCGCGACGACGCCACCGAGCGCATGCTCGACCTGGCGGAAAAATACCGCGGCAGTAAATCGGATGAATCGTCCAATGTTCAGCAGGCCGAGTGGCGTTCCTGGGACGTGAAAAAGCGTCTGGAATACTCGCTGGTGAAAGGGATTACCGAGTTCATCGAGCAGGACACCGAGGAAGCGCGTCAGCAGGCAGCCCGCCCGATTGAGGTGATCGAAGGGCCGCTGATGGACGGCATGAACGTGGTTGGCGATCTATTCGGCGAGGGCAAGATGTTCCTGCCGCAGGTGGTGAAATCCGCTCGCGTCATGAAGCAGGCAGTGGCCTATCTTGAACCCTTTATCGAAGCCAGCAAAGAGAAGGGTTCCAGCAACGGTAAAATGGTTATCGCCACCGTGAAGGGCGACGTGCACGACATCGGCAAAAACATTGTTGGCGTGGTGTTGCAGTGTAATAACTACGAAATTATCGACCTTGGCGTGATGGTTCCGGCGGATAAAATCCTCAAGACCGCGCGCGAAGTGAACGCCGATCTGATTGGCCTCTCCGGCCTGATTACGCCGTCGCTCGACGAAATGGTCAACGTGGCAAAAGAGATGGAGCGTCAGGGCTTCACCATTCCGCTGCTGATTGGCGGGGCGACCACCTCGAAAGCGCACACGGCAGTGAAGATCGAGCAGAACTACAGCGGACCGACGGTTTACGTGCAGAACGCCTCGCGCACGGTGGGCGTGGTTTCCGCACTGCTCTCCGAGACTCAGCGCGACGATTTTGTGGCGCGCACTCGCCAGGAGTACGAAACCGTTCGCGTGCAGCACGGGCGCAAAAAACCGCGCACGCCGCCGGTGACGCTCGCCGCCGCACGCGATAACGACCTGGCCTTTGACTGGGCAAGCTATACGCCGCCGGTCGCGCATCGTCTGGGCGTGCAGGACGTGACGGCCAGCATCGAGACGCTGCGCAACTACATTGACTGGACGCCGTTCTTTATGACCTGGTCGCTGGCGGGCAAATATCCGCGCATCCTTGAGGATGAGGTGGTTGGCGAAGAGGCGAAGCGCCTGTTTAAAGACGCCAACGATATGCTGGACAGGCTGAGCGCAGAGAAAACCCTCAACCCGCGCGGCGTGGTGGGGCTGTTCCCGGCGAACCGCGTGGGTGACGACGTGGAAATCTACCGCGATGAAACCCGCACCCACGTGCTGGCCGTGAGCCATCACCTGCGGCAGCAAACCGAAAAAGTGGGCTTTGCCAACTACTGCCTGGCAGATTTCGTTGCGCCGAAGCTGAGCGGGAAAGCTGACTATATCGGCGCCTTTGCGGTAACCGGCGGTCTGGAAGAAGACGCCCTGGCGGACGCGTTTGAAGCGCAACACGATGATTACAATAAGATCATGGTGAAAGCGATTGCCGACCGCCTGGCGGAAGCCTTTGCTGAATACCTGCACGAACGCGTACGTAAGGTGTACTGGGGTTACGCGGCGAATGAGAACCTCAGCAACGAGGAGCTGATCCGCGAAAACTACCAGGGGATTCGTCCGGCGCCGGGCTATCCGGCCTGTCCGGAACACACCGAAAAAGGCACTATCTGGAAACTGCTGGACGTGGAAGCGCATACCGGCATGAAGCTCACCGAGTCGTTCGCCATGTGGCCGGGCGCGTCCGTGTCGGGCTGGTACTTCAGTCATCCGGACAGCAAGTACTTCGCCGTGGCGCAGCTGCAGCGCGATCAGATCGAAGATTACGCCCTGCGCAAAGGCATGAGCGTGTCAGAGGTAGAGCGCTGGCTGGCGCCGAATTTAGGCTACGACGCGGACTAACGTCACTTTTCCTTACAACAAACAGGGCACCTCAACGGTGCCCTGTCTCTTTCTTACGTTTAAACCCTTATACTTAATCATAAAATCTATAACGATAAGGAGAACCCACTTCCGTGCTGACGTTGTTACATCTGCTTTCGGCAGTCGCACTGCTCGTATGGGGCACCCATATTGTCCGCACCGGCGTGATGCGCGTGTTCGGCGCGCGCTTACGTACCGTCCTCAGCGGCAGCGTTGAGAAGAAGCCGCTCGCCTTCTGCGCGGGGATTGGCGTCACGGCGCTGGTGCAAAGCAGCAATGCCACCACCATGCTCGTCACCTCGTTCGTGGCGCAGGATCTGGTCGCGCTCGCCCCGGCGCTGGTGATCGTGCTGGGTGCTGACGTCGGTACCGCGCTGATGGCGCGTATCCTGACGTTCGATCTCTCCTGGCTGTCGCCGCTGCTGATTTTCATCGGTGTGATCTTTTTCCTTGGCCGCAAACAAACGCGTGCCGGGCAGCTTGGCCGCGTGGGCATTGGCCTCGGGCTGATTCTGCTGGCGCTGGAACTGATTGTGCAGGCGGTGACGCCTATCACCCAGGCGAACGGCGTGCAGGTCATCTTCGCCTCGCTGACCGGTGACATCATGCTGGATGCGCTGATCGGGGCAGTGTTTGCCATCATCAGCTACTCCAGCCTGGCCGCCGTGCTGCTGACGGCCACGCTCACCGCCGCGGGCGCGATCTCCTTCCCGGTGGCGCTGTGTCTGGTGATCGGCGCTAACCTCGGCTCTGGCCTGCTGGCGATGCTTAACAACAGCGCGGCCAATGCTGCCGCCCGCCGCGTGGCGCTGGGGAGTTTGCTGTTTAAGCTGGTGGGCAGCCTGATTATTCTGCCGTTTGTCCATCCGCTGGCAAACCTGATGGACAACCTCCCGCTGCCGAAAGCGGAGCTGGTGATCTACTTCCACGTCTTCTATAATCTAGTGCGCTGTCTGGCTATGGTGCCGTTTGCCGCGCCGATGGCCCGCTTCTGCGAGCGTCTTATCCGTGATGAACCGGAGCTGGACGCGCGCCTTAAGCCGAAGCATCTGGATACCTCCGTGCTGGACACCCCCGCGCTGGCCATCGCCAACGCCGCCCGCGAAACGCTGCGCATGGGCGACGCGATGGAAACCATGCTCGAAGGGCTGAAAAAGGTGATGCACGGCGAGCCGCGCGAGGAAAAAGAGCTGCGCAGGCTGGCGGACGACATCAACGTGCTGTATACCGCCATCAAGCTCTATCTGGCGCGTATCCCGCAGGACGAACTGGCGGAAGAGGAGTCCCGCCGCTGGGCGGAAATCATTGAGATGTCGCTTAACCTGGAGCAGGCCTCGGACATCGTTGAGCGTATGGGCAGCGAAATCGCGGACAAATCCCTGGCCGCGCGTCGGGCGTTCTCCGTGGAAGGGCTGAAGGAGCTCGAAGCGCTGCACGAAAAGCTGGTGAGCAACCTGAAGCTGGCGATGTCGGTCTTCTTCTCCAGCGACGTACCGAGCGCGCGCCGCCTGCGCCGCAACAAGCATCGTTTCCGCATTCTCAACCGTCGCTACTCGCACGCCCACGTTGAACGTCTGCACCAGCAGAACGTGCAGAGCATCGAGACCAGCTCACTTCATCTGGGGCTGCTGGGAGATATGAAGCGTCTTAACTCGCTGTTCTGCGCGGTGGCCTACAGCGTGATGGAACAGCCGGATGAAGATGACGAGCGGGATGAGTATTAATCTCTGAAAGCGCCTCGCAGATCCTCTCCATGAGGCGTGACCAAACTCTACTGAAAACGTAACGTCACTCCACAGGTCATAAGCAGACCTGTGGCGTGAGACAATGTAATCTTTTATGTATAAAATTTTATACAGGGATGTGGTATGCTTTCAGAAAAACCAGCAATGAGATCCATTGCATGGATGGGGAGTGCCTTCGATGATTTGCTCGGCTTCCCGGAGGAAATCCGGCGGGATGCAGGGTATCAGCTACATCGATTACAGGCTGGATTAGAGGCGGCAGACTGGAAGCCGATCTCAGAGATTGGCAAAGGCGTTGCAGAGATACGGCTACGCGGTGACACGGGCGCATACCGAATCATCTATTTGGCTCGTTATGAGGATGCTGTTTACGTACTGCATTGCTTTAAGAAGAAAACGCAGCGGACATCAGGCCATGATAAATACATAGCAAAGGCACGTTTTCAGGCGGTGCTTGATGCTCGGAGAGGATGAAAATGGGAAGACGCGTTGATACAAAAATTCGGCATGTGACAGCTTCAGAAACGAACATTTTTGCTGAGCTGGGTTTTGAAGAAAGTGAAGCTAAACAGTTGCACGAAAGTGCCGAAAAAGAGGTTGAGCAGTTGCTTGCCATCAAGCGGCAACTGATGCAGGAAATTTCCTCGTGGATTGCGGAGAATAAACTGCGTCAGACTGACGCTGCCGCCAGGCTAAACGTCTCTCGTCCCCGCGTGTCTGATGTCGTGAACCTCAAAACCAGTAAGTTCACCCTTGATACGCTGATCATGATGTTATGTAAACTTGGAAAACCCGTCTCAGTTACGGTCGGCTAATCTTTTTTTCCAGTCCATACCTAAGGTATATTTCGCCCTTCACAGGAGAAACTATGCTGCCAACTCAATCAACCCGATTAAACAAGTACATTAGCGAGAGCGGGATCTGCTCACGTCGCGAGGCGGACCGTTACATTGAACAAGGTAATGTGTTCCTCAACGGCAAACGCGCCACTATCGGTGACCAGGTGATGCCTGGCGACGTGGTTAAAGTGAATGGTCAGCTCATCGAACCGCGTGATACTGAAGACCTGGTGTTTATCGCATTGAACAAACCGGTTGGGATTGTCAGCACCACGGAAGACGGCGAGCGGGACAACATCGTTGATTTCGTTAACCACAGCAGCCGTATCTTCCCGATTGGTCGCCTGGATAAAGACTCTCAGGGGCTGATTTTCCTTACCAACCACGGCGACCTGGTGAACAAAATTCTGCGTGCCGGTAACGACCACGAGAAAGAGTATATCGTTACGGTGAACAAGCCGGTGACGGACGAGTTCATTCGCGGGATGGGCGCAGGCGTGCCGATTCTGGGCACCGTGACGAAGAAGTGCAAGGTCAAAAAAGAAGCGCCGTTTGCCTTCCGCATTACCCTGGTGCAGGGCCTGAACCGCCAGATCCGTCGCATGTGCGAGTATTTTGGTTATGAAGTGACGAAGCTGGAACGTACGCGCATCATGAACGTCAGCCTGTCCGGGATTCCGCTGGGCGAGTGGCGTGACTTAACGGACGACGAGCTGATCGAGCTGTTCAAGCTTATCGAAAACTCCTCGTCCGAAGCGAAGCCGAAAGCCAAACCGAAAACGCAGGCGATTAAACGTCCGGTGGTGAAGGCACCGCAGGCGGAAGAGAAAGGGCGGGGCAAGCCGGGTAACGGAAAACGCTTTACCCAGCCGGGGCGCAAAAAGAAAGGGCGCTGATTAGCGCCTTCCACGGGTTGATGTATTGGCGGACCAGGAAAAGGTCGCCTCTGCATCCGGCTTATAAGCCTGCTCTTTTTTCAGCTTGCGGGCTTTTTTCGCCGCAGCCTCACGTTGCGCCATCAGCTTGTCGATATACTCTTTTTTAACCTGATTGGTTTCGGCGTTCGTCAGCGTGCGGCCATGGGCGATGCGGGCGCGGTCGAGAAGCGTTTTAAGTTCACGCTGCTCGGCTTCCGTCATGTCTTTCTGGGTCAAACGTGGTGTAGCCATTGCTGAAGCCTCCTGATGGGGAGGCTTCAGTGTAAAGCAAGCCGCGTCAATTAACCCTGCTTCAGCGCATCTTTTTTCGGTTGTTCATCAATCGGTTTACCGGACCAGTAGCCCGCCAGCAGCGAACCGGACAGGTTGTGCCAGACGGAGAACAGCGCGCCCGGGAGGGCCGCCAGCGGTGAGAAGTAAATTTTACCCAGCGCCGCCGCCAGGCCGGAGTTCTGCATCCCTACCTCGATTGCCAGCGTGCGGCAGGTGGACTCGTCAAAGCCAAACAGCTTCCCGCCCCAGTAGCCGCCCAGCAGGCCAATGGTGTTATGCAGCACCACCGCGACGATCACCACAAAGCCCACGGAGGCAATGTGCGACGCGGAACCGGCCACCACGGCGCTGATGATCGCCAGAATGCAGACCATCGAAAACGCGGGCAGGTATGGCTCAACCGCTTTCACCACGCGCGGGAACAGATGGTGAATGACCAGCCCCAGCGCAATCGGGATCACCACAATCTGCAGAATGCTGAGCAGCATGCCCATCACATCCACCTGAATATGTGCGTCCACGTACAGGCGGGTTAACAGCGGTGTGGCAATCACGCCAACCAGCGTGGATACCGAAGAGATGGTCACGGAGAGCGCCACGTCACCTTTCGCGAGATAGATCATCACGTTAGATGCCGTACCGCTGGCGACGCTGCCCACCAGCACCATCCCGGCGGAGAGATCGGGCGGCATCTTAAAGGCCATCGCCAGCAGCCAGGCCGCGAGCGGCATCACCAGGTAGTGCAGGAAGATCCCTGCAGCCACCGGCGCCGGGCGCGACAGCACGCGTTTAAAATCGTCGATTTTCAGGTGCACGCCCATGCCGAACATAATCAGCATCAGCAGCGTGGTGACCCACGGACCAATGCCCGTGAACGTGTTAGGGGTGTAATACGCGAGTACGGAGAGCAGCAGCGCCCATAGCGGGAACAGCCGGGTGATAGCGGATAACATAGTGAATTCCTTGCAGTATTGTCGTGTTGTTTAGTTATGAAAAAGCCGGGTCTGTGCCCGGCTTATAGGTATTGTTTATCGTGCTAACGAATTTTATTCAAACAAATTCTGATGAAGTTTCTGCACCACCTGCTCGGCCTGATCGGCAGGGACCAGGAAGCAAAGGTTATAGCTGGAGGCACCGTAGCAGATCATGCGGATGTTGAACGGGTCAAGCACGCCGAACACCTCTTTGCCCACGCCGCAGGCGCGAGACAGCTTGTTACCGATGATGGCCACCAGCGCCAGGTCTTCTTCGACCTCCACGCGGCACAGCTCAGACAGCTCAATCAGCAGCGACTGCGTCAGCAGGGTGTCGCCGGTGGAGGTGGAGCCGGTGGTGTCCAGCGTCAGCGCAATGCTCACCTCAGAGGTGGTAATCAAATCTACAGAGATGTTATGGCGCGCGAGGATGCCAAACACTTCCGCCAGGAAGCCGCGGGAGTGCAGCATATTGTGGCTGTGCAGCGTGACCAGCGTCTGGCGGCGGCGCAGGGCCAGCGCGCGGAACAGCGGCGGGTTCTCGGTTTTCTTGCAGACCAGCGTCCCGCCCGCTTTTGGATCTTTACTGGAGCCAACGAAGACCGGAATATCGCTGCGCACGGCAGGCAGCAGCGTTGCCGGATGCAGCACTTTTGCACCGAAGGTGGCCATTTCAGCCGCTTCTTCAAAGGCAATCACATCAATACGTTTTGCCGCGGAAACGACGCGCGGATCGGTGGTGTAAATACCCGGCACGTCAGTCCAGATATCCACGCGCGTTGCGTGCAGGGCTTCGCCCAGCAGCGCGGCGGTGTAATCGCTGCCGCCACGGCCAAGCGTGGTCGTGCGTCCTTTCGCTTCGCTGCCGATAAAGCCCTGGGTGATCACCATGCCTTCTGCCAGGCGCGGCGCCAGCTGCTGGTTGGTGAGCTCGGCCAGCATCTCAACGTCCGGTTCGGCGCGCCCAAAACGATCGCTGGTGCGCATCACTTTACGCACGTCAAACCACTGCGCCTGAACGTTACGCTCGCGCATAATTTCAACAAACAGCAGGGTAGACATCAATTCACCGTGGCTGACCAGTTCATCGGTCAGGGCGGTAGAGGTGGCCAGGGACGCCGCTTCTGCCAGGGTGGTGATATTTTCCAGCAGGCGCTCCACTTCTTCGCGGATCACGTTCGGGTTTTGCAGACGTTCAAGAATGTCGAACTGAATTTTGCGCAGTGCATCCAGCTTCACGAAACGTTCTGTCGCTTCCAGTCCTTCAGACAGAGAAACCAGCAGGTTCGTCACGCCGGCGGATGCAGAGAGCACCACCAGGCGGGTATTCGGATCGGCCAGCACCACATCGGCGCTGCGGTTCATGGCATCGTAATCGGCCACACTGGTGCCGCCAAACTTGGCGACCACAAAACTCGTCATAACAACCTCGTGTCAGGGAATGAATAAGCGACCTTGGCACAAGAATGAAACGAAAACAGGTGCAGGCGCAAAATACGGCCCTATAAATAAAATGCGGGGGAGGTCCTGTCAATGCTGGGATTATGCGGATTTTTTATGGGGGGGTACCCCTGAGAAACAGGACTTATAACAGGCCCATATTTTATGCTCCTTTTTACCCCCTTTTGACCGACATTTCGCCACGCCGGAAGGGCGCGACAGCAGCTATACTTTTCGGGTCTTTTCACCTGCGTTTGATGCAGACCAGGGCAATGGCATAAAAACCATCACAATTTTTATTTGCAGGCGCTACAATCGACCGCAGTCACAATTCTCAAATCAGAAGAGTATTGCTAATGAAAAACATCAACCCAACGCAGACCGCTGCCTGGCAGGCACTACAGAAACATTTTGATGAAATGAAAGACGTCACCATCGCGGATCTGTTCGCGAAAGATGCCGATCGTTTCACTAAATTCTCCGCGACCTTCGATGACCTGATGCTGGTGGATTTCTCTAAAAACCGCATTACCGAAGAGACGCTGGCAAAACTGCAGGATCTGGCGAAAGAGACCGAGCTGGCCGACGCCATCAAATCCATGTTCTCCGGCGAGAAGATCAACCGCACCGAAGACCGTGCAGTGCTGCACGTGGCGCTGCGCAACCGTAGCAATACGCCAATCATCGTTGACGGCAAAGATGTGATGCCGGAAGTGAACGCGGTGCTGGAAAAGATGAAAACGTTCTCCGAAGCGATCATCTCCGGCAGCTGGAAAGGCTACACTGGCAAAGCGATCACCGACGTGGTTAACATCGGTATCGGCGGCTCTGACCTCGGTCCGTTCATGGTGACCGAAGCGCTGCGTCCTTACAAAAACCACCTCAACATGCACTTTGTCTCTAACGTCGATGGTACCCACATCGCCGAAGTGCTGAAGAACGTAAACCCGGAAACTACCCTGTTCCTGGTGGCGTCTAAAACCTTTACCACCCAGGAAACCATGACCAACGCCCACAGCGCGCGCGACTGGTTCCTGAAAACCGCGGGCGACGAAAAGCACGTGGCGAAACACTTTGCGGCGCTCTCCACCAACGGTAAAGCGGTAGGCGAGTTTGGCATCGATACGGCGAACATGTTCGAGTTCTGGGACTGGGTTGGCGGCCGCTACTCGCTGTGGTCTGCAATCGGTCTGTCCATCATCCTGTCCGTGGGCTTTGACAACTTCGTTGAGCTGCTCTCCGGCGCGCATGCGATGGACAAACACTTCTCCACCACCGCGCCTGAGAAAAACCTGCCGGTGCTGCTGGCGCTGATCGGTATCTGGTACAACAACTTCTTCGGCGCTGAAACCGAAGCGATCCTGCCATACGACCAGTACATGCACCGTTTTGCGGCCTACTTCCAGCAGGGCAACATGGAATCCAACGGTAAGTACGTTGACCGTAACGGCAACGCGGTGGACTACCAGACTGGCCCGATCATCTGGGGCGAGCCGGGCACCAACGGCCAGCATGCCTTCTACCAGCTGATTCACCAGGGTACCAAAATGGTACCGTGCGATTTCATCGCCCCGGCAATCACGCACAACCCGCTGTCCGACCACCATCCGAAGCTGTTGTCTAACTTCTTCGCACAGACCGAAGCGCTGGCGTTCGGTAAATCCCGCGAAGTGGTTGAGCAGGAATACCGTGACCAGGGTAAAGATCCGGCCACGCTGGAGCACGTTGTGCCGTTCAAAGTGTTCGAAGGCAACCGCCCAACCAACTCCATCCTGCTGCGCGAAATCACCCCGTTCAGCCTGGGCGCGCTGATTGCGCTGTACGAGCACAAGATCTTCACCCAGGGCGCGATCCTGAACATCTTCACCTTTGACCAGTGGGGCGTTGAGCTGGGCAAACAGCTGGCAAACCGCATTCTTCCAGAGCTGGGTGACGATAAAGCCATCGACAGCCACGACAGCTCCACCAATGGTTTGATTAACCGTTATAAAGCATGGCGTGCGTAATTAATATGTCATGAAAAATGCCGGCGATATGCCGGCATTTTTTTATCGGATAATTCCTGATGTCTGTTAGTTAACTCAAATTCTGACTCTGAGTTTAATCTGAAAAAGGCGGTTAACCTGCTAATTGCTGCGGTTTATTTTAAGAAAATACGTAGAGCTAAGATAATAAGGATATATTATAATTTATTGATTTTCATCGATTATTTATTTCAAATATTTGTTTTTCGTTTCTGTTTTATCCATTAGTCCGAAAACCATTCCCCTATTTCCCCCCACGGTAAACCCTCTGCTGTAGTTGTGTATACTCGATTCCGCCTGAATTTCTTTTCGGGCAAATCTCCATTCATTCATTGAAGGGAAATTGTTATGAAGAAAGTACTGTATGGCATTTTTGCCATATCTGCACTTGCGGCGACGTCTGTCTATGCAGCTCCGGTCCAGGTCGGGGAAGCAGCAGGGTCGGCAGCGACGTCTGCGTCTGCGGGAAGTTCTACCGCAGCCAGCACCAGCACCGTAAGTTCAGCCGTGGGTGTCGCGCTGGCGGCAACCGGTGGCGGTGATGGCTCCAATACCGGAACCACGACCACTACGACAACCAGCACCCAGTAATACCGGGTGTTTTAATCATAACCACACTTCGGTGTGGTTATTTCGCCCCTTCGGAGAAGAGTCGTGAAGCGACCTGCAATCATTCTGATTTGCCTGCTGTTGCAGGCGTGCTCAGCCACCACCAAAGGGCTGGGACATTCACTGTGGGAAAGCCTGTTCGGCACGCCGGGCGTTCATCTGACCGATGACGAACTTCAGAACATGCCGTACGCCAGCCAGTACATGCAGCTAAACGATGGCCCGCAGCTGTTTGTGGTGCTCGCTTTCGATGAAAACGGGCAGCAGAAATGGGTGACGCAGGATCAGGCCACCATCGTCACGCAGCATGCCCGAATCGTGAAAACGCTGCTCGGCGGCGACAACTTGCTCGAGGTGAATAATCTCGCCGAAGACCCGCTCATCAAGCCAAATCAGATCGTCGACGGCGCAAGCTGGACGCGCACGATGGGCTGGACCGAGCATAAGCAGGTGCGCTACGCCACGGCCCGCTCCACCTTCCGCTGGGACGGTACGGACAACGTGAAAGTCGGCAGCGACGAAACTCAGGTGCGCGTATTGGATGAGAAGGTGACAACCGACCAGGCCACCTGGCATAACCGCTTCTGGATCGACGAGGATGGGCAGATCCGTCAGTCCTTGCAGTATCTCGGTGCCGGTTTCTTCCCGGTGAAAACCACCCTGATCAAGGCGGCGAAATCATGAAAACGCTCATCCACGCTGCGCTTCTCGCCAGCCTTGCCGCGCCGCTGGCATGGTCCGCAGGAACGGTAAAGGTCTACACGCCGGACAGTGAAAAACCCAAAACCTTAACCAACGCCGAGCATCTGCTCGATCTCGTCGGGCAGCCAAAGCTTGCCAACAGCTGGTGGCCGGGAGCGGTGATCGGCGAGCGTCAGGCGACGGTTAAGGCGGAGCAGGAACACCGTGCCCTGCTGACCCGCCTGACGAGCCTGGCGGAGCAGGAAGACGGCGACGATGCCGCGGCCATTAACAGCGTTCGCCAGCAGCTTCAGGCGCTGAAAGTGACAGGCCGCCAGAAAGTCAATCTTGATCCAGATGAAGTGCGCGTCACTGAAAAGGGCAACCCCACGCTTGAAGGGGAGTACACCCTCTGGCTTCCGGTGAAGCCGACGACGGTGACCGTGATGGGGCTTATCAGCAGCCCCGGTAAAAAGCCCTTTACGCCCGGCCGCGACGTGGCGAGCTATCTCGACGAACAAAGCCTGCTGAGCGGCGCGGATAACAGCTACGCATGGATTATTTATCCAGACGGGCATACGCAAAAAGCGCCGGTGGCGTACTGGAATAAACGCCATATCGAACCCATGCCGGGCAGCATCATTTTTGTCGGTTTTGCCGACCATTTCTGGACGAAGGCATATGACGGGCTTAACGCCGATATCCTTCACTCCCTGACACAGCGGATACCGGAAGAATGAAAAGAACCTATCTCTACAGCATGCTGGCGCTCTGCGTAAGCGCCGCCTGCCATGCAGAAACGTATCCGGCACCTATTGGCCCGTCTCAGTCAGACTTCGGCGGCGTCGGTTTACTGCAAACGCCTACCGCGCGCATGGCGCGTGAAGGGGAAATTAGCCTTAACTACCGCGATAACGACCAGTATCGCTACTATTCTGCCTCCGTACAGCTTTTCCCGTGGCTTGAAACCACGCTGCGCTACACCGACGTGCGTACGAAACAGTACAGCAGCGTCGACGCCTTCTCCGGCGATCAGACCTACAAAGATAAAGCCTTCGACGTCAAGCTGCGCCTGTGGGAAGAGAGCTACTGGATGCCGCAGGTCTCCGTGGGTGCAAAAGATATCGGCGGTACCGGCCTGTTCGACGCGGAATACATCGTGGCCAGCAAGGCCTGGGGACCGTTTGATTTTTCTCTCGGTCTTGGCTGGGGCTATCTCGGCACCAGCGGCAACGTTAAAAACCCGTTCTGTACCTACAGCGATAAATACTGCTACCGCGATAACAGCTACAAGAAAGCCGGTTCCATCAACGGCGACCAGATGTTCCACGGCCCGGCCTCGCTGTTCGGTGGTGTGGAATACCAGACGCCGTGGCAGCCGCTGCGCCTGAAGCTGGAGTACGAAGGGAACGACTACTCGCAGGACTTCGCCGGGAAGATTGAGCAGAAGAGCAAGTTTAACGTCGGCGCCATTTATCGCGTCACCGACTGGGCCGACGTTAACCTCAGCTACGAGCGTGGCAACACGGTGATGTTTGGCTTCACGCTGCGCACCAACTTCAACGACATGCGGCCGCACTACAACGATAACGCGCGGCCTGCCTACCGGCCGGAGCCGCAGGATGCGATTCTGCAGCACTCCGTGGTGGCAAACCAGCTGACCCTGCTGAAATACAACGCCGGCCTGGCCGATCCGAAAATTCAGGTGAAAGGCGATACGCTGTACGTCACCGGCGAGCAGGTGAAATACCGCGACTCGCGGGAAGGGATCGAACGCGCCAACCGGATCGTGATGAACGATCTCCCGGACGGGATCCGCACGATCCGCGTGACGGAGAACCGCCTGAATTTGCCGCAGGTCACCACCGAAACCGATGTCGCCAGCCTCAAGCGCCATCTTGAAGGCGAACCGCTCGGGCATGAAACTGAGCTGGTGCAAAAACGCGTAGAGCCGATCGTGCCGGAAACCACCGAGCAGGGCTGGTATATCGATAAATCGCGCTTTGATTTCCATATCGATCCGGTACTGAACCAGTCCGTCGGCGGGCCGGAAAACTTCTACATGTATCAGTTGGGTGCGATGGCGACGGCGGATCTGTGGGTCACCGACCACCTGCTGACCACCGGCAGCCTGTTCGGCAACATTGCGAACAACTACGACAAGTTTAACTACACGAACCCGCCGAACGACTCGAAGCTGCCGCGCGTGCGTACCCGCGTGCGTGAATACGTGCAGAACGATGTCTACGTGAATAACCTGCAGGCCAACTACTTCCAGTACTTCGGCAACGGTTTCTACGGCCAGGTTTACGGTGGCTATCTGGAAACCATGTTTGGTGGCGCGGGGGCGGAAGTGCTGTATCGTCCCGTCGACAGCAACTGGGCGTTCGGGATTGATGCCAACTACGTTAAGCAGCGTGACTGGCGCAGCGCGCAGGACATGATGAAGTTCACCGACTACAGCGTCAAAACCGGCCACCTGACCGCCTACTGGACGCCTTCGTTCGCGCAGGACGTGCTGGTGAAAGCCAGCGTCGGCCAGTATCTGGCGGGCGACAAGGGCGGCACGCTGGATATCTCCAAACACTTCGACAGCGGCGTCGTGGTGGGCGGCTACGCCACCATCACCAACGTCTCGCCGGACGAGTACGGGGAAGGGGACTTCACCAAAGGGGTCTACGTGTCGATTCCGCTGGATCTGTTCTCATCCGGTCCGACCCGCAGCCGTGCGGCAGTGGGCTGGACACCGCTGACGCGTGATGGCGGCCAGCAGCTTGGGCGTAAGTTCCAGCTGTACGACATGACCAGCGATAAGAACATTAACTTCCGCTGATGCTTCACGCCGGGCGGCACTGCGTTTGCCCGGCCTACGGTTTTTGTAGGCCCGGTAAGCGCAGCGCCTCCGGGCGAATCACAAGCGGCGTAGCAGCCTCGCCGGGTTCCCGGCATAGACACCTTTCTCGACGATCGATTTCGTCACCACGCTTCCCGCCCCAATCACCGCTCCGTCGCAAATGGAGACCGCCAGGATGGTGGCACCGCTGCCAATCGACACATCATTTCCGATGGTAATGTGGCCCCAGCTGGTCCGGTCGGCGTTCGGTTTCCCCTCACGAAACATATCGTTCGCAAACATCACGCCATGGCCAACAAAGCAACGCTTACCGATGGTCACATACTCACAGATGAAGGTGTGCGACTGAATTTTGCTGTCGTCACCGATGCGCGAATTGCCCTGAATTTCAACAAACGGGCCGACGAACACGCCGTTGCCCAGTACACAGTCGTAAAGATTAGTGGGTTCATATACGGTCACATTGTCGCCGCACGTCACGTTGCGAACCCCGGTTGGTTTACGATCCATCGGTTACCTCCCTACATAAAACATAATTAAAAAATATAGATCCCCGTCACATTTTTGCGTTATACAGGAATCTCGTCCTGGAGAATGAGGTGCTGTATGACATCCCTGACTCGCCCGCGCGTTGAGTTTATCTCAACGATACTCCAGACCGTGCTGAACCTCGGTCTGCTGAGCCTTGGCCTGATCCTGGTCGTCTTTCTCGGCAAAGAGACGGTGCATCTGGCGGATGTGCTGTTCGCCCCTGAGCAAACCAGCAAATATGCGCTGGTGGAAGGTCTGGTGGTCTACTTTCTCTACTTTGAATTTATCGCCCTGATTGTGAAGTACTTCCAGTCCGGCTTTCACTTCCCGCTGCGCTATTTTGTCTACATTGGCATCACCGCCATTGTGCGGCTGATCATTGTCGATCATAAATCCCCGCTCGACGTGCTGATCTACTCGGCGGCGATCCTGCTGCTGGTGATCACCCTTTGGCTGTGCAACTCGAAGCGGCTGAAACGGGAATAAAAAAATGGCGGCCCGGAGGCCGCCTAACAACAGTCACAAGTTGGGTCAATACAATACGTCTAAAGTTGAGGGTTGCAGTGGCATAACAGATGAAACTTAACCTTTCACGCCGCCCGCCGTCAGGCCATTCACCAGCCAGCGCTGGGCCAGCAGGAACACCACGGTAATCGGGATGGCGGAGAGTACGGCCGCCGCGGCAAAATCGCCCCACAGGTAGTTTTGCGGGTTGAGGTATTGCTGCATACCCACGGCCAGGGTGTAGCTGTTCACATCACGCAGTAACAGTGAGGCAACCGGTACTTCGGTGATTGCCGCGATAAACGACAGGATAAAGACCACCGCCAGAATAGGCACCGACAGCGGCAGAAGCACCAGGCGGAACGCCTGCCACGGGGTAGCGCCATCCAGCGACGCCGCCTCTTCCAGCGAGCCGTCGATGGTTTCGAAATAGCCTTTAATGGTCCACACGTGCAGGGCAATACCGCCGAGATAGGCGAAGATCACGCCGCCGTGGGTGTTCAGACCGATAAACGGCACGTACTGGCCGAGACGGTCAAACAGGGCGTACAGCGCCACCAGCGACAGCACCGCCGGGAACATCTGGAAAATCAGCATGCCTTTCAGCAGCGTTGCTTTGCCCGGGAAACGCATGCGGGCGAAGGCATAAGCACAGGTGGTGGAGAGCGTCACGATGCCGATCGCGGTGATGGTTGCCACCTTCACCGAGTTCCACAGCCACAGCAGCACCGGGAACGGCGGCGGGGTGACGCGGCCATCGGCGTGCTCCACGCTGAAGCCCAGCGCGAGCTTCCAGTGCTCCCAGGAGATTTCGTCCGGGATCAGGCTCCCGGTGGCGAAGTTACCCGAACGCAGGGAGATGGCGATAACCATCAGCAGCGGGAACATGATGGCCGCGATGAAAATCAGCAGGCCTAAGTGCGTCGCCAGGAGGCGCAGTTTCTGAGATTTGGGTTGTACCATAGCCATGTTCAGTGCCCTCCTTAGTCAAATTTCATACGCGTGGCTTTCAGGTTCACTATCGCCAGTGCGCCTACCAGCAGGAAGATCAGGGTGGCAATCGCCGCCGCCAGACCGAAGTCCTGTCCGCCGCCGCCTTCAAAGGCGATACGGTAGGTGTAGCTCACGAGCAGGTCGGTATAGCCTGCCGGTGTGGTGGTGCCGAGACGATCCGGGCCACCGTTGGTCAACAACTGAATCAGCACGAAGTTGTTAAAGTTAAAGGCGAAGCTGGCGATCATCAGCGGCGTCAGCGGCTTAATGAGCAGCGGCAGCGTAATTTTAAAGAAGTTCTGGAACGGACCCGCGCCGTCCATCGCCGAGGCTTCATACAGATCGTCCGGAATCGCCTTCAGCAGCCCCATGCACAGGATCATCATGTACGGATAGCCCAGCCAGGTGTTGACGATGATGATCATCGAGCGGGCGGTGGTCGGGTCGCTGAACCAGGCCGGTTTGATGCCGAACAGGGCGCTCAGCATCATGTTGATTTCACCGAAGCTCTGATTAAACAGCCCTTTGAAAATCAGAATCGAGATAAACGACGGTACGGCGTAAGGCAGAATCAGCAGCACGCGGTAAATCGCTTTGCCTTTCAGGGACTCCCACTGCACGAGGCAGGCCAGCACCATGCCTACGGCAACGGTCAGGATCACTGTCAGCACCGAGAAGATTACCGTCCAGACGAAGATGGCGAAGAACGGCTTCTGGATGCCTTCGTCGGTAAACACGCGGGTAAAGTTGTCCCAGCCGATGGTGACGGTATAGCCAGGGCTGAGCTTGTCATCACCCCATTTGCCATCGGCCGTTATAGACTGATAGAAACCAATGTCGTTATTCGGACGGTACTTCACGCCGCTCTGATTGTTGGTCAGCGTGCCGTCATCCGCCAGGGTGTAAAGCGGCTGCGTGCCGGAGAACTGGCGCAGCGAGCTCATGGTTACTTTGCTGTCATCGGGCAGCACGGCGATGAGCTGGGTCAGCGCCTGGCGATTCTGGGTAATGATACGCAGGTTCGCACGTTCACCCTCCGGCAGGGCCGCGGCCTCTTTTAAGACCAGCTTCTGCTCGCCGCCAAATTTGAACGCGTCGGAAAGATAGTTTTTGCCGCTCTCACTGTCAGTGAGCGCTAACTTCCACTCGTCACCTGCAGGATACAGGCCGAAGTTAAAAGTTTTACCCGCCTGATAAGAGCGATCCAGAAGCACCTGAGTGGCGCGCTCCTGCGCGAGCTGGTTGGTGCTGCTGTAGTTGGTGAACGCAATGGCGATGGTGCAGATCAGCGGGAACAGGACAAACAGCCCCATCCCGGCCACGCCCGGGTAGACATAGCGCCAGGCATAGGCTTTACGGTTGGCGAAAATATACA
The DNA here is from genome assembly GCF_014930775.1 of Enterobacter cloacae complex sp. P38RS. NCBI lineage: Bacteria > Pseudomonadati > Pseudomonadota > Gammaproteobacteria > Enterobacterales > Enterobacteriaceae > Enterobacter > Enterobacter cloacae complex sp. P38RS. The sequence goes on along the minus strand of NZ_JADBRS010000017.1, from coordinate 111,640 downwards.
GGCCAGCAGAGCTTAAGATCAGCGTCATGATGGCGAACAGATATTCCCCTTGTACGTACATTAAAACAACAAGGTAACCCACCAGCAGACACAGCAGACCGATCGCTGACCACTTCAGCGCGTCGCTTTGCCACCAGTGCTTCTTTTTAATGACATCCATGGGGTTCTTCCTCTACAACGGTGGAAACTTTTCGTCAGGTGGCGCTGCGCTTACCTGACCTACGGATCGTGCCGTAGTCGTAGGGCGGGTAAGCGCATGCGCCACCCGCCGTTTTTCTTCTTACTTAGTAATACGACCCTGAGCATCTTTCAGCGCGGCATCGACGGTCTGGCGACCGCTTGCAGCGTTGATGACGGCGGTACGGGTGGCGTACCAGAACGCGGCCATCTGTGGGATGTTCGGCATGATTTCGCCTTTCTGAGCGTTATCCATGGTTGCCGCGATGCGTGGATCTTTTGCCAGCTGATCCTGGAAGGATTTCAGCGCCACGGCGCCGAGCGGTTTGTCCTTGTTCACTTCACCCAGACCCTGATCGGTCAGCAGGTAGTTTTCCAGGAACTCTTTGGCCAGCTCTTTGTTCGGGCTGGCGGCGTTGATGCCCGCGCTCAGCACGCCCACGAACGGTTTAGACGGCTTGCCGTTGAAGGTTGGCAGCAGGGTCACGCCGTAGTTGATTTTGCTCTTGTCGATATTGGTCCAGGCCCACGGACCGTTGATGGTCATCGCGGTTTCGCCTTTGTTGAACGCCGCTTCCGCGATGGAGTAGTCGGTATCCGCGTTCATGTGTTTGTTCTTAATCAGGTCAACCAGGAAGGTCAGGCCTTTTTTCGCGCCCGCGTTGTCCACGCCCACGTCTTTCACGTCATATTTGCCGTTTTCAAATTTGAACGCGTAGCCGCCGTCGGCAGCAATCAGCGGCCAGGTGAAGTACGGCTCTTGCAGGTTGAACATCAGGGCGGATTTACCTTTCGCCTTCAGCTCTTTATCCAGTTTCGGGATCTCTTCCCAGGTTTTTGGTGGGTTCGGCACCAGGTCTTTGTTGTAAATCAGTGACAGGGCTTCAACCGCGATTGGGTAGGCGATCAGCTTGCCGTTATAGCGAACTGCGTCCCAGGTGAACGGGAACAGTTTGTCCTGGAAAGCTTTGTCTGGCGTGACTTCAGCCAGCAGGCCAGACTGCGCGTAACCGCCGAAACGGTCGTGTGCCCAGAAGATGATGTCCGGGCCGTCGCCGGTTGCTGCAACCTGCGGGAATTTCTCTTCCAGTTTGTCCGGGTGCTCTACGGTGACTTTGATACCGGTGTCTTTCTCGAATTTTTTGCCCACTTCGGCCAGGCCGTTATAGCCTTTGTCGCCGTTAATCCAGATAACCAGCTTGCCTTCTTCAATTTTGGCGAGCGCTGGGGCGGAAACCATCATTGCTGCAAGGGCGGACAATGCGAAAACGCGTGCGCCAGTCTTGATATTCATATCTGCCATCCTTTTTGGTGATGTGCTCGTGGATACATAAGGTGGTTCAACGTGACTCAGTCTCCTTATTTGACATCCTCTTTCCATCCTCCCAACCCCTACGCCCCACCCCCCGTTTGTGTGATCTCCGTTGCATAAATTTAAGTTATGAGTGCTGGCGCACATAAAAACCCACCGAATTTTGCAGGCGGCTTCACGAATTTCGCCTCAGCCCCCCGGCTGCGGTCGCAGAGCTTGTTCTCTCATCCTCCCGCCTCCTCCCCCATAAAAAAGGCGGGGGGTGGAGGATTCACGAAAGTAATGGATACCCCATAGTGAACTTATCTTGAATGTTTCTGTCGGTGACAGGTTGTAACGAAGGGAGAAGGGCATGGCGAGCGTACAGCTGCGTAATGTAACGAAAGCCTGGGGCGACGTAGTGGTGTCGAAAGACATCAATCTGGACATCACTGAAGGCGAATTTGTGGTGTTTGTCGGCCCATCAGGCTGTGGTAAATCAACTCTGCTGCGTATGATTGCCGGTCTTGAAACCATCACCAGCGGCGACCTGCTGATCGGTGATACCCGAATGAACGACATCCCGCCAGCCGAACGCGGCGTAGGCATGGTGTTCCAGTCTTATGCGCTTTATCCCCATCTTTCCGTTGCCGAGAACATGTCCTTTGGCCTGAAGCTGGCCGGGGCGAAAAAAGAGGTCATTAACCAGCGCGTCACGCAGGTGGCTGAAGTGTTGCAGCTGGCGCACCTGCTGGAGCGTAAACCGAAAGCGCTTTCCGGCGGTCAGCGTCAGCGCGTGGCGATTGGCCGTACGCTGGTGGCCGAGCCGCGCGTGTTCCTGCTCGATGAACCTCTCTCTAACCTGGATGCCGCCCTGCGCGTCCAGATGCGTATTGAAATCTCCCGTCTGCACAAGCGCCTTGGCCGCACGATGATTTACGTCACCCACGATCAGGTCGAAGCGATGACCCTCGCCGACAAAATCGTGGTGCTGGACGCCGGTCGCGTGGCGCAGGTGGGCAAACCGCTGGAGCTGTATCACTACCCGGCAGACCGCTTTGTTGCGGGCTTCATTGGCTCGCCAAAGATGAACTTCCTGCCCGTCAAAGTGACGGCGACAGCCATTGAACAGGTACAGGTGGAGCTGCCAAACCGCCAGCAGGTCTGGCTGCCGGTCGACAGCGCCAACGTACAGGTCGGGGCAAATATGTCCCTCGGTATCCGTCCTGAGCATCTACTGCCAAGCCACATTGCGGATGTGACGCTGGAAGGTGAAGTTCAGGTCGTCGAACAGCTTGGTCACGAAACACAGATTCATATCCAGATCCCCGCCATCCGTCAGAACCTGGTCTACCGCCAGAATGACGTGGTGTTGGTAGAAGAGGGTGCCACATTCGCTATCGGCTTGCCGCCAGAGCGTTGCCATCTGTTCCGTGAGGATGGCACCGCATGTCGTCGGCTGCACAAAGAGCCAGGCGTTTAAGCAATCCCAAAAGAAGACACGAAACCGACAGGTGAAGTGTTCAAAGAAAAGCAATGATCTCAGGAGATAGAATGATGATTACTCTGCGCAAACTTCCTCTGGCAGTTGCCGTCGCAGCGGGCGTAATGTCTGCTCAGGCGCTGGCCGTGGATTTCCATGGTTATGCTCGTTCCGGTATCGGCTGGACGGGTAGTGGCGGCGAACAACAGTGCTTCCAGGCAACCGGTGCCCAAAGTAAATACCGTCTTGGTAACGAATGTGAAACCTATGCGGAACTGAAGCTGGGCCAGGAAGTGTGGAAAGAAGGCGACAAGAGCTTCTACTTCGACACCAACGTAGCGTACTCCGTGGCGCAGCAGAACGACTGGGAAGCCACTGACCCGGCGTTCCGTGAAGCTAACGTGCAGGGTAAAAACCTGATCGAATGGCTGCCAGGTTCCACCATCTGGGCCGGTAAGCGCTTCTATCAGCGTCATGACGTACACATGATCGACTTCTACTACTGGGATATCTCTGGTCCTGGTGCGGGTCTGGAAAACATCGATGTCGGTTTTGGTAAGCTCTCTCTGGCAGCAACCCGTTCTTCCGAAGCAGGCGGTTCATCCTCTTTCGCCAGCAATAGTATTTATGATTACACCACTCGTACAGCGAACGATGTCTTTGACGTGCGCCTGGCACAGATGGAAATCAACCCAGGTGGCACTCTGGAACTGGGTGTTGATTACGGTCGTGCTAACCCGCGTGATGATTATCGCCTGGTTGATGGTGCTTCAAAAGATGGTTGGATGTTCACCGCTGAGCACACCCAGAGCATGCTGAAGGGCTATAACAAGTTTGTGGTTCAGTATGCCACTGACTCAATGACGTCTCAGGGTAAAGGCTTGTCTCAAGGTTCTGGTGTAGGCATCGATTCTAACTCGGGTTATGCCTACGACATTAACAACAACGGTAGCCTGCTGCGTATTCTCGACCACGGTGCAATCTCTCTGGGCGATCGCTGGGACCTGATGTATGTCGGTATGTACCAGGACATCGACTGGGATAACAACAACGGGACCAAGTGGTGGACCGTGGGTGTACGTCCGATGTTCAAATGGACGCCTATCATGAGCACCTTGCTGGAAGTGGGTTACGACAACGTGAAATCACAAAGCGCTGACGAAACCAACAACCAGTACAAAATCACCCTGGCACAACAGTGGCAGGCAGGCGACAGCATTTGGTCTCGCCCGGCAATCCGTGTATTCGCAACCTACGCCAAGTGGGATGAGAAGTGGGGTTATGACTACAACGGTAACCCATCTAACAACGCTAACTACGGTAAAGCGTTCAAAGATGGTTTCAATGGAAGCTCCTTCGGTCGTGGCGACAACGACGAGTGGTCCTTCGGCGCCCAGATGGAAATCTGGTGGTAATCCCGTCTTAACCTGACGTAATGACCAAACTGAGGGGCGCAAGCCCCTCAATCCTTGGGACGGCGCGCTATTGCCTGGCTACCGCTGAACCTGTGCATTTTGAGGTGATAACAATGAAAATGAACAAAACTCTCCTTGCCCTTTGTTTATCCGCAGGGCTGCTGGCAAGCGCGCCTGCCGTAACGCTCGCTAACGTCAACTTCGTTCCGCAAAACACAACATCTGCACCAGCTATTCCGACAGCGGCACTGCAACAGCTTGTCTGGACGCCTGTCGATCAGTCTAAAACCCAGACCACCCAGCTCTCAACGGGCGGCCAGTCGCTTAATGTTCCGGGTATTACCGGCCCGGTTGCTGCGTATAGCGTACCCGCCAATATCGGTGAACTGGCCATTACCCTGACCAGTGAAGTCAACAAGCAGACGAGCGTATTTGCGCCTAACGTGCTGATTCTCGATCAGAACATGACGCCATCAGCCTTTTTCCCAAGCGAATACTTTACCTACCAGGAGCCTGGCGTGATGAGCGCCGATCGTCTGGAAGGCGTCATGCGCCTGACCCCTGCGCTGGGCCAGCAAAAACTCTACGTGCTGGTCTTTACCACCGAGCAGGATCTCCAGAAGACCACCACGCTGCTCGATCCGGCTAAAGCCTACGCAAAAGGCACCGGTAACGCGATTCCTGATATTCCGGACCCTATTGCTCGTCACGTCACCGACGGAACGTTAAAGCTGAAGGTGAAAACGAACAGCGGTTCCAGCGTGCTGGTCGGCCCGCTGTTTGGCTCCTCCGGTAACGGCCCTGTGACCGTGGGCAATACCGCAGCACCTGCTTACACCGCGCCTGCTGCCACGGCAGCCGCACCGGTCGCCGCAGCAGCGCCAGCCCCGGCGAAGAAAGCCGAGCCCGTACTGAACGACACCGAAGAGTACTTCAACAACGCCATTAAGCAGGCGGTGAAGCGCGGCGATGTCGATAAAGCGCTGAAACTGCTTGATGAAGCCGAACGTTTAGGTTCAACCACTGCCCGTTCCACCTTTATCAGCAGTGTAAAAGGCAAGGGGTAACTGTTCCCCACAGTGCTGATTTGTTAGTAGTTTAGTGCGCCTGAGTGGGCGCACTTTTTTTCGTATTCGCCAGGCTGTTGCGCCCATGTTGCGATAGTGATCGTTAAATAACGTTTGGCCCCCCCTCATTGCCCGTTTCTGCGATACAATGCCATTACGTTATGTATCGGAGAGTCTGGCATGTCACACCCCGCGCTAACGCAACTGCGTGCGCTGCGCTATTTCGACCAAATACCTGCGCTTGATCCGCAGCAGCTGGACTGGTTGCTGCTGGAAGATTCCATGACAAAACGTTTTGAGCAACAGGGTAAAACGGTCACGGTAACCCTGATACAGGAAGGGTTTGTCTCCGGCGATGAGATCGCCAGCGAGCTGCCGCTGTTGCCGCAAGAGGAACGCTACTGGCTGCGTGAAATTTTGCTCTGTGCCGATGGCGAACCCTGGCTTGCCGGGCGGACGGTGGTGCCCGAATCTACCCTATCCGGGCCTGAGCTGGCGCTGCAGCGGCTGGGGAAAACGCCGCTGGGACGTTATCTTTTCACCTCATCTGAGCTGACCAGGGATTTCATTGAAATTGGGCGTGATGCCGAACTGTGGGGGCGCCGTTCCCGCCTTCGCCTGAGCGGTAAGCCGTTAATCCTGACGGAGCTATTTTTACCGGCATCACCGTTGTACTAAGAGGAAGAAAAAATGGAGTGGACCCTGACGCAGAATAAGCTGTTGGCGTATCACCGCTTAATGCGTACCGATAAACCCATTGGCGCGTTGCTGCTGCTGTGGCCGACCTTATGGGCGCTGTGGGTGGCCACGCCGGGCATGCCGCCGCTGTGGATCCTGGGCGTATTCGTTGCCGGCGTCTGGCTGATGCGCGCGGCGGGCTGCGTGGTGAATGACTATGCCGATCGTAAATTTGACGGCCACGTAAAGCGCACTGCCAACCGCCCGCTACCCAGCGGTCAGGTGACCGGGAAAGAAGCCCGCGTACTGTTCATCGTTCTGGTGCTGCTCTCTTTCCTGCTGGTATTAACCCTGAACACCATGACGATTCTGCTGTCCGTCGCGGCGCTTGCTCTGGCCTGGGTTTATCCCTTTATGAAGCGCTACACCCATCTGCCTCAGGTGGTGCTGGGGGCGGCGTTTGGCTGGTCGATTCCGATGGCGTTTGCGGCAGTTAGTGAGTCCTTACCGCTTAGCTGCTGGCTGATGTTCCTGGCGAACATCCTCTGGGCCGTGGCGTATGACACGCAATATGCGATGGTTGACCGCGACGATGACCTGAAAATTGGCATTAAATCCACCGCCATTCTCTTTGGACGCCAGGACAAACTCATCATTGGCATTCTGCAGGTTGCGGTACTGGCGCTGATGGTCGCGATTGCGCGCCTGAACGGACTGAACTGGGAATTTTACTGGTCGATACTGGTAGCAGGGCTGCTGTTTGCCTACCAGCAGAAGCTGATTGCAAAACGCGAACGCGAAGCCTGCTTTAAAGCGTTTATGAACAATAACTATGTCGGTCTGGTGCTGTTTTTAGGCCTGGTCATGAGCTATTTTTCCTGATTGACGCGCGGTCATGCCCCGCCGGGTATGGCCGCGTCGTTACCCGGCATTACCGCCCTCACAAATTTAAACCATCGTTTCATAAATTCGCGCTTTTGTGAGGCGCTTCACCTACGCTTCTCCCGGGCTAGTCTATTTTCTAAGCGTAAAAAAATAAAACACTGTTTTAACGCTGACATCGCTACCCTGGAGCTGACTCAATGAATACGACCCTCAAGCCGTTACTGGCCGCGCTGTGCCTGTCTGCTTTTGCCTGCACCGTTTCTGCCCAAACCATCAAAGCCGCCGATGTGCATCCTGAAGGCTACCCGAACGTGGTCGCGGTTCAGCACATGGGTGAAAAACTCAAACAACAAACCGACGGCAAGCTGGAGATTAAGGTCTTCCCCGGCGGCGTGCTGGGGGATGAAAAGCAGATGATTGAGCAGGCGCAGATGGGGGCGATTGACATGATCCGCGTCTCCATGGCGCCGGTTGCCGCCATCCTGCCGGATATCGAAGTCTTCACCCTGCCGTACGTTTTCCGCGATGAGGATCATATGCATAAAGTGATCGACGGGGATATCGGCAAGCAGATCGGCGACAAGCTGACCGCGAACCCGAAATCCCGCCTGGTGTTCCTCGGCTGGATGGATTCCGGCACCCGCAACCTGATCACCAAAGAGCCGATTGTCAAACCTGAAGATCTGAAAGGGAAGAAAATCCGCGTGCAGGGCAGCCCGGTGGCACTCGCCACGCTGAAGGACATGGGGGCGAACTCGGTGGCGATGGGCGTTAGCGAGGTTTACAGCGGCATGCAGACCGGCGTGATCGACGGCGCGGAGAATAACCCGCCCACCTTTATCGCCCACAACTACATGCCGGTTGCTAAAAACTACACCCTCAGCGGCCACTTTATCACCCCGGAAATGCTGCTCTATTCAAAAGTGAAATGGGACAAGCTGAGCGCTGATGAACAGCAAAAAATCCTGACCCTGGCCCGTGAAGCGCAGTTCGAACAGCGCAAGCTGTGGAATGCGTATAACGACCAGGCGCTGGCGAAAATGAAGGCGGGCGGCGTGCAGTTCCACGATATCGATAAGACGGTATTCATCAAGGCCACAGAGCCGGTGCGCGCCCAGTATGGCGACAAGCATCAGGATCTGATGAAAGCCATCGCTGACGTCCAGTAATACGGAGCACGTATGTCCGAACTCTACCTGAAGTGGATGGACCGTCTGTACCTGCTCGCCATGGCGGTGGCGGGTGTCTCGCTGCTGGTGATGACGATTGTCATCCCCATCGGCATCTTTTCACGCTACGTGCTCAACCGCGGCGAATCCTGGCCGGAGCCCGTCGCCATTATCTGCATGGTAACGTTCACCTTCATCGGCGCGGCGGTGAGCTACCGCGCCGGGTCGCACATTGCGGTCAATATGCTCACCGACCGTCTGCCCGCGTCGCTGCAAAAGCTGTGTGTACGTGTGGTTGATCTGCTGATGCTGCTGATTTCCGGTCTGATGTGCTGGTACAGCTACTGGCTGTGCGTCGAGCTGTGGGAGCAGCCGGTGGCGGAGTTCCCGATCCTGACTTCCGGCGAAAGCTACCTGCCGCTGCCGATCGGGTCGGCGATTTTGATTCTGTTCGTGCTTGAACGCCTGCTGTTTGGCGCGCAGGAAAACCGTCCGGTCGTGCTGATCGGCAATCACAGTTAAGGGGTGAACAATGGATGCTTTTGTTTTGTTATTCACCCTCGCCATTTTGCTGGCGCTGGGGATGCCGGTGGCCTTCGCCGTGGGGCTGAGCGCCGTGGCAGGTGCGCTGTGGATTGATTTACCGCTGGAGGCGCTGATGATCCAGATCACCAGTGGGGTGAACAAATTTACCCTGCTGGCGATCCCGTTCTTCATCCTTGCCGGAGCGATCATGGCGGAAGGGGGCATTGCCCGACGGCTGGTTAACTTCGCCTATGTGTTTGTCGGCTTTATCCGCGGCGGGCTGTCGCTGGTGAACATCGTCGCCTCGACGTTCTTCGGCGCGATTTCTGGCTCGTCGGTGGCGGATACAGCGTCCATCGGCAGCGTGATGATCCCGGAGATGGAGAAGAAGGGCTATCCGCGCGAATACGCGGCGGCGGTCACGGCGAGCGGGTCGGTGCAGGCGATTCTGATCCCGCCCAGCCACAACTCGGTGATTTATTCCCTGGCGGCGGGGGGAACGGTCTCCATCGCCACGCTGTTTATCGCCGGCGTGCTGCCGGGGCTGCTGCTGGGGCTGTGCCTGATGATCCTCTGTCTCGGATTCGCCCACAAGCGCGGTTACCCGAAGGGTGAGAAAATCCCGTTTAAGCAGGCGGTGAAGATTTTACTTGATGCCCTGTGGGGGCTGATGACGGTGGTGATTATCCTCGGCGGGATCTTGTCCGGGATATTTACGGCGACGGAATCCGCCGCCGTGGCCTGCCTGTGGGCATTCTTCGTCACCATGTTTATCTACCGCGACTACAAATGGAGCGAACTGCCGAAGCTGATGTGCCGCACGGTGAAAACCGTCACCATCGTGATGATTTTAATCGGCTTTGCCGCGGCGTTTGGCGCGGTGATGACCTACATGCAGCTGCCGATGCGCATCACCGAGTTCTTCACGTCGCTCTCTGATAATAAGTACGTGATCCTGATGTATCTCAACATCATGCTGCTGCTGATCGGCACGCTGATGGACATGGCGCCGATCATTCTGATCCTGACGCCGGTGCTGCTGCCGGTGACCAACTCTTTGGGGATCGACCCGGTGCACTTCGGGATGATCATGATGGTTAACCTGGGGATCGGGCTGATCACCCCGCCGGTCGGGTCGGTGCTGTTTGTGGCGAGCGCGGTGAGCAAGCAGAAGATTGAAACCGTGGTACGGGCGATGCTGCCGTTTTACGGTATGTTGCTGGTGGTGCTGGGGATGGTGACGTACATCCCGGCTATATCATTGTGGCTGCCGAGGATGTTGGGGATGCAGTAACGCCGTTTTTTGCCGGGTGGCGGCTGCGCCTTACCCGGCCTACGGTTCAGAGTTGTTATTGGCCCGGTAAGGCGCAGCCGCCACCGGGCGTTTTTATTTCCGCCGTAATAATCTCAACGCGTTCGCCGTGACCAGCACCGTCGCCCCGGTGTCCGCCAGCACCGCCAGCCACAGTCCGGTCATGCCGAGGAGCGTGGTGACGAGAAATATCCCCTTCAGACCCAGCGCAATGCCGATGTTCTGGCGAATATTGGCGCGCGTCGCCCGCGCAAGAGCGATCATCTGCGCCAGCCCGGTCAGACGGTTATGCGTCAGCGCCGCATCCGCCGTCTCCAGCGCTACGTCGGTGCCGCTGCCCATCGCAATACCGAGGGTGGCGGCCTTCATCGCCGGGGCATCGTTAATTCCGTCACCGACCATCGCCAGCGGCGCGCGGCTGTTCAGTTCGGTTACCGCGCTGACCTTGTCCGCAGGCAGTAATCCGGCCTTAAACGCCAGCCCAAGCTCGCCAGCAATCGCAGCCGCTGCGCGCGGGTTATCGCCGGTGAGGATCACGCCCTGTACGCCCAGCCTGTGCAGCGCCTCGACGGCATCTCTCGCATCGTCACGCAGGGTATCGCGCAGGGCCAGCATGCCCATCGGTACGCCGTCCTGCATCACGGTAACAACCGTCTGCCCGGCCTGCTCTAACGCCTCAACCTGTGGATGAGAGAACGCGCCCGCCGCAACAATCAGCACTTTTTTGCCGTCGACGACGGCCTCAATCCCTGACCCGACCAGCGCCCGTTGGGCGGTTGCCGAAGGGATAGCCAGCCCGCGCCTTTGCGCTTCACGCACTATCGCCTGCGCCAGCGGGTGAGTGGAGCCCTGCTCAACGGCGGCGGCCATGATCAGCAGTTCGTCCTCACTGATGTCCTGCGGATAGACGCCGGTGACCTGCGGCTTACCAACCGTCAGCGTGCCGGTTTTATCGAAGGCGATGTGCTGAACCTGGCTCAGCTGTTCCAGCGCCGCGCCGCCCTTAATCAGCGCCCCGCGACGTGCCGCCGCCGCCAGACCCGAGGTAATCGCCGCGGGCGTAGAGATCACCAGCGCGCACGGGCAGCCAATCAGCAGCAGGGTCAGCCCTTTATAAATCCAGCCCTCCCACGGCGCGCCGAAGAACAGCGGTGGAACGACGGTGACCAGCAGGGCGACCAGCATGATGGCGGGGGTGTAAATCCGGCTGAAGCGGTCAATAAAGCGTTCGACCGGCGCGCGGCGCTCCTCGGCCTCTTCAATCAGCTTCAGGATGCGGTCGATGGCGCTGTCGCCCGGCTCGGACAGGACTTTGAGCTGCACCAGGCGGTCGACGCTGGTGGCACCGGCAGGGACTTTTTCGCCTGCCGCACGCTCCACCGGAATGGATTCCCCGGTCAGGGCGCTTTCGTCAAAGCTCGCGGTGGCGGTAACGAGAGCCCCATCGGCAGGCAGACGCCCGCCCGCGGCGACTTCAATCACGTCGCCCGGGCGCAGCGTGTTGATGGCGACCGTTTCACGTTTGCCTTCATTAACCCGCGTGGCGGTTTCTGGCTTCAGCGCCATCAGCGCGCTCACCCCTTTGCGTGCCCGGCTCGCTGCCCAGCCCTCAAGCCGCTCGCCGATCAGGAACAGCAGCAGGACCATCGCCGCTTCCGCCGTCGCGCCAATGAACAGCGCGCCAATGGCCGCCACGCTCATCAACGTTTCAATGGCAAACCAGCTGCCGCTTCTCATCAGGCGCAGTGCCTGACGGGCAATCGGGAACAGCCCGACCAGGGTAGTGGCAATAAACGCCAGATTACCGAACGGGTGGTTAATCTGCTCCAGACCCCAGCTCAGGGCCATCATGATGACGAGCGTGATAAGGGGCAGGTTTTCTTTTAGCGGAGACGTTTTTTCAGCGGGGACTGCTTCGCTGCGCAGAGCGTAGCCCGCCTTGCTGACGGCGGCTTCAACCTGCTTACTGACGTCTTTTTCGGCGCTGACCAGCAGCTTTTCGGTGGCGAACAGGACCTGAACGTGGTTCACGCCCGGTACTTGCCTCACCGCGTTTTCCACTTTGCGGGCGCAGGCCGCGCAGTCCATGCCGTTGATGACCCAGCTGTAGCGGTTGCCGCCTTCAGGCAGCGCGTCGACCTGCGTTTCGCACGCGCCCTCGCAGCAGCAGTCGTCTTTCGGCGGAACCGGGCTGAGCTTAAGCGCCGAGAATTGTGGGACTTTTTTGGGAATTTCTGGAGTCGACATGGCAGTCTCCGGTAATGATAATTTTCTCATTAACCGCAGCATACACTCTGGAGTCGACTCCAGAGTCAAGCGTTATTTAGATATACAATGAACGCACGATCAGGAAGTGCCCGGCGAAGTAGCAGGCGGACGAAATCGCGTTATCCGCGCGGAAGCGGCGGCGATAGTGGCTGCCCAGCCAGACGATATTACCGATTAACAGCAGCGCCGCGCCGAAGAACGCGGACATCGCCTGAGATGTCGGGCGGAAGAACCACAGTTCACCGGCCAGCCACACCATCACCAGCGTCATGGCGATAAACGTGCATACCGGCAGACGCATCTCTTCCAGACGCGACCAGATCACCGCAATCAGCAGCGCGCCAATCACCAGCAGCACCAGCGGCAGCGGCCAGAAGAAGGAGAGCGTCATCTGGCTGGCAAAGTAGATGGTATACAGCAGATGGGAGAGGAAAAATGCCCCCACGGCATACAGCAGGCGCTGACGCGGCAGCAGGGTTAAGGCATCACCAATCAGGGAGGCACACAGCCCGGCGAGCACCAGATAGCTGATGGCGTTAAACATCGGAGCCTGCCAGGCGAGCAGCAGAAGCAACAGCAGCGTGACGGGTTTAAACAACCAGCGCTGCCAGGCTGGACCGCGATAGGACGCATCGACATAAAGCCATGCGGAAAAACAGACAGCGATAAATGACCAAAGCATATTAACTCCCTGTAACCGTTGAGGCTGAATAATCAGTTTCTGATCCAGTGTAGTGACGCGAGCGGGCGTTTGGCAATGCCGGGGCAGGCGAGGTATCCTGAATTCCGCATAATCTGATGGGATGTTTCAATGAGCAAGATGCCGCTGTTTTTCATTATCGTGGTGGCGATTATCGTCATTGCCGCCTCGTTTCGCTTCGTGCAGCAGCGCCGCGAAAAGGCGGACAACGACGCCGCGCCGCTGATGCAAAAGCGCGTAGTGGTGGCGAACAAACGCGAGAAACCGCTTAACGACCGCCGCTCTCGCCAGCAGCAGGTGACGCCCGCGGGCACCGGCATGCGCTATGAAGCCAGCTTTAAGCCGGAAACCGGCGGTCTGGAGATGACCTTCCGCCTGGAGGCGCAGCAGTACCATCAGCTGACGGTGGGAGAGAAAGGCACGCTGAGCTATAAAGGGTCGCGTTTTGTAGGTTTTAGGGCTGAATAATGCGCGATCGGTCCCCTCTCCCGTGGGAGAGGGTTAGGGTGAGGGCACCACGCCGCACCTTACTTCTTCACCTGCGCCTTAAACTTCTTCATCCACACCAGCAGTTCAAACACGCCGAAAATAAACACCCGCAGCTGCTGCCAGCCGGTCATCGGCGGGCCATCTTTCGGCAGGCCGTTTTTCAGCATCACCATCTGCAGGGCGTGCATGAACGAGGTGAAAATCAGCGCCACGTTAACAAAGATGTTCAACGGGCGCGGGAACGGGTGCACCAGATTCAAAATCAAAAATGCCCAGACGCCCAGCATCAGCAAGCGTCCCAGGTTAATCAGTACCGGCATCGGATCCTCCTTGTGCCTGACGGTGATACAGACGATAAGCCACCTGGCCTGCGACCTTTTCGCGGTGCAGATCCCAGTGAACGGGAACGGGTGGCAGGCCGTTTTCCACTTCGCTTTCTACATAAATCAGCGCGTCATCCGCCAGCCAGCCATTGTGCTCCAGCAGGGATAACGTCTCTTCCAGCAACCCCTTACGGAACGGCGGGTCGACAAAGACCACGTTATGCGGCGTACCCTGCTGCGCGAGGAAGCTCAGCGTATTGGTGTTGACCACTTTCGCGTTCGTCGCCTTCAGCGTCGCCAGATTTTGCTGCAGCGTCTGCGCAACGCCGCGCTCCATCTCCAGCAGCGTGGCGCTGGCGGCGTAGCGCGACAGCGCCTCCAGCCCTAAGGCACCGCTTCCGGCGAAGCAGTCCAGGCAGTGGGCGTCTACCATTGATGGGGCAAGCCAGTTAAACAGCGTCTCGCGAACGCGGTCGGTTGTAGGGCGTAAACCGGGGCTGTCCGGCACCGGTAATTTCCGGCCTCGCCACTGGCCGCCGATAATGCGAATTTGACCGGCCGGGGCGCGGGTGGGTTTCTTCATCTCTGGAAAGCTCTGTTAACCATAGCCCTGCGATTGCGGGCGGTGATGTCAATTAAGTAAAGTGTTAGACTATTTCATCATTTTTTTAGCTTCCCTGTATATAGCGCCGCGAGGAGTGTAGTCGCAGATGGCAAAACAAAAAAAACGTGGCTTCTTTTCCTGGTTGGGTTTCGGTGAAAAAGAGCAAGAAACAGAACAGAAAACCGAAGAGCAACAGGTTGTAGAAGAGCAGTCACAGCCTGAAACGCCAGTCGAAACCGCTGCGGTTGTCGAAGCGGAAGAACCAGCGCACAGCAAAGAAGAGATTGAATCCTTTGCTGAAGAGGTGGTTGAGGTCACTGAGCAGGTTCAGGAGAGCGAGAAGCCAGAGCCGGTTATCGTAGAAACCCTTACCGAAGCGCCGCAGGCCGCTATCGAACACGAAGCGCTGCCGCTGCCCGAAGAGGTTAAAGCTGAAGAGGTTTCTGCCGAAGAGTGGCAGGCCGAAGCGGAAACCGTTGAAATCGTTGAGGCGGTGGAAGAAGAGGCGGCACTTGAGCCAGAGCTGACCGACGAAGAGCTGGAAGCTCAGGCGCTGGCGGCGGAAGCGGCTGAAGAAGCGGTAATCGTCGTGCCGGTGGAAGAGCAGGCCGAAGAAGAGATCGTTCAGGAGCAGGAAAAACCGACCAAAGAAGGTTTCTTCGCGCGCCTGAAGCGCAGCCTGCTCAAAACCAAAGAAAACTTAGGTTCCGGATTTATCAGTCTTTTCCGCGGCAAGAAGATCGACGACGATCTGTTTGAAGAGCTGGAAGAGCAGCTGCTGATTGCGGACGTGGGCGTGGAAACTACCCGTAAGATCATCGCCAACCTGACCGAAGGGGCGAGCCGCAAACAGCTGCGCGACGCCGAGGCGCTGTACGGCCTGCTGAAAGACGAGATGGGTGAAATTCTCGCAAAAGTTGACGAACCGCTTAATATTGAAGGCAAAACGCCATTTGTTATTCTGATGGTTGGCGTTAACGGCGTGGGTAAAACCACCACCATCGGCAAGCTGGCGCGCCAGTTTGAGCAGCAGGGCAAATCGGTGATGCTGGCGGCGGGCGATACCTTCCGTGCGGCAGCGGTTGAGCAGCTCCAGGTGTGGGGCCAGCGCAACAACATTCCGGTGATTGCCCAGCACACCGGCGCAGATTCCGCATCCGTGATTTTCGATGCCATCCAGGCGGCGAAGTCGCGTAACGTGGACGTACTGATTGCCGACACCGCAGGGCGTTTGCAAAACAAATCGCACCTGATGGAAGAGCTGAAGAAAATCGTTCGCGTCATGAAGAAGCTGGACGAAGATGCACCGCATGAAATTATGCTGACTATCGACGCCAGCACCGGGCAGAACGCCATTAGCCAGGCGAAGCTGTTCCATGAAGCGGTAGGGCTGACGGGGATCACGCTGACCAAACTGGACGGCACCGCGAAAGGCGGGGTGATCTTCTCCGTGGCCGACCAGTTCGGCATTCCTATCCGCTACATCGGTGTGGGCGAGCGTATTGAGGATTTGCGTCCGTTTAAGGCGGACGACTTTATTGAGGCATTATTTGCCCGAGAGGACTAACAATGATTCGCTTTGAACACGTCAGCAAGGCCTATCTCGGTGGGAGACAAGCGCTGCAGGGGGTGACGTTCCACCTGCAGCCAGGCGAGATGGCATTCCTGACCGGCCATTCCGGCGCGGGGAAAAGTACCCTGCTCAAGCTTATCTGTGGGATCGAACGGCCAAGCGCCGGGAAAATCTGGTTCAGCGGCCACGAAATTAGCCGTCTGAAAAACCGCGAAGTGCCGTTTCTGCGTCGTCAGATCGGCATGATTTTCCAGGATCACCACCTGCTGATGGATCGCACCGTTTTCGATAACGTGGCGATCCCGCTGATTATTGCCGGCGCCAGCTATGACGATATCCGCCGTCGCGTCTCTGCGGCGCTGGACAAGGTCGGGCTGCTGGACAAAGCGAAGAACTTCCCGATCCAGCTTTCCGGCGGTGAACAGCAGCGCGTGGGCATCGCCCGCGCGGTGGTGAACAAGCCTGCCGTACTGCTGGCGGATGAACCGACCGGTAACCTGGACGATGCCCTGTCCGAAGGGATTTTGCGTCTGTTTGAGGAATTCAACCGCGTAGGGGTAACGGTACTGATGGCGACGCACGACATGGGGCTGATTTCCCGTCGTTCGTACCGCATGCTGACCCTGAGCGACGGGCATTTGCACGGAGGCCACGGTGAACAAGCGTGATGCAATGAACCAGATTCGGCAGTTCGGCAACCGGTTCGACCGTTTCCGTAAGCCGCAGGGCGGCGGTGACGGCAATCGTAATGCGCCTAAGCGCCAGAAAGCGGCGCCGAAACCGGCCTCCCGCAAGACCAACGTGTTTAACGAACAGGTGCGCTACGCCTTCCACGGCGCGCTGCAGGACCTGAAAAGCAAACCGCTGGCGACGTTCCTGACGGTGATGGTGATTGCCATCTCCCTGACGCTGCCAAGCGTCTGCTACATGGTCTATAAGAACGTCAACCAGGCGGCTTCGCAGTATTACCCGTCACCGCAGATCACCGTTTATCTGGATAAAGCGCTCGACGATAACGCGGCGGCGCAGGTGGTCGGGCAAATCCAGGCCGAACAGGGCGTGGAGAAGGTGAATTATCTCTCCCGTGAAGAAGCGTTGGGCGAGTTCCGTAACTGGTCAGGCTTTGGCGGCGCGCTGGATATGCTGGAAGAGAACCCGCTGCCCGCCGTGGCGGTGGTGATCCCGAAGCTGGATTTCCAGGGTACCGATTCTCTGAATACCCTGCGCGACCGCATCACACGCATCAACGGGATTGATGAAGTGCGCATGGACGATAGCTGGTTTGCCCGTCTTGCGGCGCTGACCGGGCTGGTGGGGCGCGTGTCGGCGATGATCGGCGTGCTGATGGTGGCGGCGGTGTTCCTCGTCATCGGTAACAGCGTGCGTCTGAGCATCTTTGCGCGTCGCGATACCATCAACGTGCAGAAACTGATTGGCGCAACGGATGGTTTCATCCTGCGTCCGTTCCTCTACGGTGGCGCACTGCTCGGTTTCTCCGGCGCATTTCTTTCACTGTTATTGTCAGAAATTTTGGTGATGCGGCTTTCGTCTGCCGTCACAGAAGTGGCGCAGGTTTTCGGAACTAAGTTTGATATCAGCGGCTTAGGCTTCGATGAGTGCCTGCTGTTGCTGCTGGTGTGCTCCATGATCGGCTGGATTGCCGCATGGCTGGCAACGGTTCAACATTTACGCCACTTTACTCCCGACTAATAAAAGCGTGATATAATCTTTCCCTGCACCGAGATGTTCGCTCTGCAGGGAAAGCGTCCCTGTTGTCTCTTCCCCTGTTATCATCTCCATGTCACATTTTGTGCGTAATTTATTCACCGTTGCACCTGGAACTTGTGGATAAAATCACTGTCTGATAAAAGAGTGAATGCTAATCTCGTTGCTCAAACGCTTTGGCATGGTTGTTGCCTGACGGGGACAGCCTGGACCAGAAGAAACATTGAGAGGAATGAATGACCAAAGAAATGCAAACTTTAGCTTTAGCCCCTGTTGGTAACCTGGAATCTTACATCCGGGCTGCGAACACCTGGCCGATGTTAACGGCCGAGGAAGAAAAGGAGCTTGCTGAAAAGCTGCATTACCAGGGCGATCTGGAAGCAGCGAAAAAGCTGATCCTGTCTCACCTGCGCTTTGTTGTTCACATTGCTCGTAACTATGCGGGCTATGGCCTGCCGCAGGCGGACTTGATTCAGGAAGGTAACATCGGCCTGATGAAGGCTGTACGTCGCTTTAACCCGGAAGTGGGCGTGCGACTGGTCTCCTTCGCCGTACACTGGATCAAAGCAGAAATTCATGAATACGTGCTGCGCAACTGGCGTATCGTGAAAGTCGCCACGACAAAAGCGCAACGTAAGCTGTTCTTCAACCTGCGTAAAACCAAGCAGCGTCTGGGCTGGTTCAATCAGGATGAAGTGGAAATGGTGGCGCGCGAGCTGGGTGTATCCAGCAAAGACGTCCGTGAGATGGAATCCCGTATGGCCGCGCAGGACATGACCTTTGATATGTCCTCCGACGACGACGCCTCCGACAGCCAGCCGATGGCACCGGTTCTGTATCTGCAGGATAAAACCTCTAACTTTGCCGACGGCATTGAAGAGGACAACTGGGAAGATCAGGCCGCGAACAAGCTGACCCATGCGATGGAAGGCCTCGACGAGCGTAGCCAGGACATTATCCGCGCCCGCTGGCTGGACGAAGACAACAAGTCCACGCTGCAGGAGCTGGCCGACCGCTACGGCGTTTCTGCTGAACGTGTCCGTCAGCTTGAAAAGAACGCCATGAAAAAACTTCGCGCCGCTATCGAAGCGTAATTACTGCGAAGTACACCGAGAGCCCTCGAATGCAAATTCGGGGGTTTTGTTTTTTTAGCGCCCGCTCTGGCGAATTTCTCCCCCCTGGCAAACACTTACTGATGCGCTAAGCAGGCGATTTTCTCAGGGGGTCAGGGTGAAAAATAACGAACTGAATGACCGGCGTTTACAGGCGACGCCGCGCGGCATCGGCGTGATGTGTAACTTCTATGCTGATAAAGCCGAAAACGCCACGGTGTGGGGCGTGGAAGGCAATGAGTACATCGACTTCGCCGCCGGGATCGCGGTGCTGAATACTGGCCATCGCCATCCCAAAGTTATCTCCGCTATCGAAAAACAACTCCACGCTTTTACCCACACGGCCTACCAGATTGTGCCGTATGAGGGCTATGTGGCGCTTGCCGAGCGCATCAACCAGCGCGTGCCGATTAACGGCCCGGCCAAAACCGCCTTCTTCTCGACGGGTGCTGAAGCGGTCGAAAACGCGGTCAAAATTGCCCGCGCGTATACCAGACGCCCCGGCCTTATCACCTTCGGCGGCGCGTTCCACGGTCGCACCTTTATGACCATGGCGCTGACCGGTAAGGTCGCGCCGTACAAGCTGGGTTTCGGCCCGTTCCCCGGTTCGGTATACCACGCTCAATTCCCTGACGATCTGCACGGCATCAGCACGGCGGAAGCATTAAAAAGCCTGGAGCGCATCTTTAAGGCCGATATCGCCCCAGACCAGGTGGCGGCCATTATTCTCGAACCGGTTCAGGGAGAGGGCGGGTTCAACATTGCGCCCGCTGATTTTATGCAGGCGCTGCGCGCCCTGTGCGATACCCACGGAATTTTGCTGATTGCCGACGAGGTGCAAAGCGGCTTCGCCCGCACCGGCAAGCTGTTCTCGATGGAACACCACTGCGTGAAGCCGGACCTGATCACCATGGCAAAAAGCCTCGCGGGCGGGATGCCGCTCTCAGCGGTATCGGGCCGCGCCGAGGTGATGGACGCGCCTGCACCTGGCGGTCTGGGCGGTACCTACGCAGGTAACCCGCTGGCGATTGCCGCGGCGCACGCGGTGCTGGACGTGATTGATGAGGAAGATCTCTGCACGCGCTCGGCGCACCTCGGCCATCATCTGGTAGAAGTGCTCAACAAAGCGAAGGAAAACTGCCCGTTCATCGCCGACATCCGTGCCCAGGGCTCGATGGTCGCGGTAGAGTTTAACGATCCGCAATCCGGGCAACCGTCGCCGGAATTCACCCGGCAGGTGCAGGAGCGCGCGTTGAACGAAGGGCTGCTGCTCCTGAGCTGCGGCGTTTACGGCAACGTGATCCGCTTCCTCTATCCGCTTACCATCCCCGAAGCGCAGTTCCGTAAAGCGCTGGACATTATCTCCGCGTCGCTGACACGTTAAAGCCACCAGCCCGGCGGTAAATCCTGTCGGGCTTATCATATATTCATTTCAAATTAGCTATTCCAAAATCATAAAAATGGGGTATGTTTTAGCAGAGTATGCTGAAAAAGCGCGAACAGCACACCAATAACTGAAATAAAGCGCTGCACAACAACATCACAACAATCGTAATAACCATAATAATGGGGAATCTCAGGATGAACATGAAGGGTAAAGCGTTACTGGCAGGATGTATCGCGTTGGCATTCAGCACCATGGCGCAGGCAGATATTAAAGTGGCCGTGGTGGGCGCAATGTCCGGTCCGGTAGCACAGTACGGCGACCAGGAATTTACGGGCGCAGAACAGGCAGTTGCAGACATTAATGCTAAGGGCGGCATCAAGGGCGAAAAACTGCAGATCGTAAAATACGACGATGCCTGTGACCCGAAGCAAGCGGTCGCGGTGGCGAACAAAGTGGTCAACGACGGCATCAAATACGTTATCGGTCACCTGTGCTCCTCTTCTACTCAGCCCGCGTCTGACATCTACGAAGACGAAGGTATCCTGATGATCACCCCGGCTGCGACCGCACCGGAGCTGACCGCGCGCGGCTACAAGCTGACCCTGCGTACCACCGGTCTGGACTCCGATCAGGGCCCAACGGCGGCTAAGTACATTCTGGAAAAAGTGAAGCCGCAGCGTATCGCGATTGTTCACGACAAACAGCAGTATGGTGAAGGTCTGGCCCGTGCGGTGCAGGACGGTCTTAAAAAAGGCAATGCCAACGTGGTCTTCTTTGACGGGATCACCGCCGGCGAGAAAGACTTCTCCACCCTGGTGGCGCGTCTGAAGAAAGAGAATATCGATTTCGTTTACTACGGTGGCTACCACCCGGAAATGGGCCAGATCCTGCGCCAGGCGCGCGCTGCGGGTCTGAAAACCCAGTTCATGGGCCCGGAAGGCGTGGCGAACGTTTCCCTGTCTAACATCGCGGGTGAATCTGCCGAAGGTCTGCTGGTGACCAAGCCGAAGAACTACGACCAGGTGCCAGCGAACAAACCTATCGTAGATGCCATCAAGGCGAAGAAGCAGGATCCAAGCGGCGCGTTCGTCTGGACCACCTACGCAGCGCTGCAGTCTCTGCAGGCAGGTCTGAATCAGTCAGCCGATCCGGCTGAGATTGCCACCTGGCTGAAAGCGAACACGGTCGAGACCGTCATGGGGCCTCTCTCCTGGGACGCGAAGGGCGACCTGAAAGGCTTCGAGTTCGGCGTGTTTGACTGGCATGCCAATGGCACGGCGACAGACGCCAAATAATTTTCCCGTCGCCTTTCGCGCCGCAGGTGCGTTGGCTGCGTTATTCAACCCCGGTCACTTACTTATGTAAGCTCCCGGGGATTTCATAACTTGCCGCCTTCCTGCAACACGAAATGCTTGGGAAAATGCGGTAGAAATTGTAGGCCGGGTAAGGCGCAGCCGCCACCCGGCTTTCTTTTAGCGCTTCTCCCACCCGCTCTCCTGCGCCGTAAAGCCTAACGCCTGCATAAACGCCGCCATGACGTCTCGGTCTTCCACGCCCACGTCGGCCATCCACCATGATGTCACGCTCGGGTTTTCGCGGATCACTTCTTCAACTAAATACTGTCCCACGCCGCGACGACGGGTGACGTCACGTACGCGCAGCGAGTCCAGCGCCCCTTCTGTACCGCTCAGGGTGACGCGAACCGCGGCCAGCAGGCGCTCGTTAAAACGCGCAGCATAAATACGGTGGGTCTCATCCACGCGTAGCGAAGAAGGGGAATATTCCGGCCAGATCTTGCCCAGGTCGATATGATCCTGGTCGCTAAAGGTCACCAGACGCACGATAGTCAGTTTCATTAGCTACTTGTCCAAATCAAATTGAGTAGAGGCAGTGTACTCAATTTATTCACTTAGCGGCTTCCTCTTTTTATTCTCATACGCCAGGTGATTAGTTTTTTAGCAACGCGTTGGGCAGTTTGAAAACACATGGATCGAAAAATACGCAGAATTTTAACCTGATGGGTAGTGATTTATTCGGCGCTTTGTACCGTTATTTTATGCTGCAAACTGCACTTTTAGTTGTTTATCTCTGCCTGATTTCAGAATATTATCTTTGCTTAATCGCCTGAAAAATAGAGATTTTAGTCTGGTTTTTGACAAAAACCTGCGCTAAACCATTAAAGGCACTGGTAAAAATAGCGTTGTTCATTAAAAGTACAGAATGCTTTTTAACCATAATAAAACAAAATATAAACACGACATCACGAATGGGGATTCAGAGATGAAAAGGAACGCGAAGACGTTAATCGCGGGGATGGTCGCACTGTCGATCTCGCACGCTGCCATGGCGGAAGACATTAAAGTTGCGGTAGTGGGTGCGATGTCCGGACCGGTTGCCCAGTGGGGGGACATGGAGTTCAACGGTGCGCGCCAGGCCATCAAAGACATCAACGCTAAGGGCGGCATCAAGGGCGACAAGCTGGTGGGCGTAGAATATGACGACGCCTGCGATCCGAAACAGGCCGTTGCCGTCGCCAACAAAATCGTCAACGATGGCATCCAGTATGTGATCGGCCATCTGTGCTCGTCGTCCACCCAGCCCGCGTCTGACATCTACGAAGACGAAGGCATTCTGATGATCACCCCTGGCGCTACCAACCCGGAGCTGACCCAGCGCGGCTACCAGCACATCATGCGTACCGCGGGGCTGGACTCCTCGCAGGGGCCCACCGCCGCCAAATATATCCTTGAGACCGTTAAGCCCCAGCGTATCGCCATTATTCATGACAAACAGCAGTACGGCGAAGGCCTGGCGCGCTCCGTTCAGGACGGCCTGAAAAAAGGCGGCGCAAACATCGTCTTCTTCGACGGGATTACCGCCGGTGAAAAAGATTTCTCCGCGCTGATCGCCCGCCTGCAAAAAGAGAACATCGACTTTGTTTACTACGGCGGCTACTACCCGGAGATGGGCCAGATGCTGCGTCAGGCGCGCGCCACCGGTCTGAAAACCCAGTTTATGGGGCCTGAGGGCGTGGGCAATGCCTCCCTGTCCAACATCGCCGGGGATTCTGCCGAAGGCATGCTGGTGACGATGCCAAAACGCTATGACCAGGATCCGGCCAACAAGGCTATCGTGGATGCGCTCAAGGCGCAGAAGAAAGATCCGAGTGGTCCGTACGTCTGGATCACCTACGCCGCCGTGCAGTCTCTGGCCACCGCGCTGGATCGTACCGGCAGCAAAGAACCGCTGGATCTGGTGAAAGATTTAAAAGCAGACGGGGCGAACACCGTGATTGGGCCGCTGAACTGGGATGAGAAAGGCGATCTGAAGGGATTTGAGTTTGGTGTCTTTAAGTGGCACGCCGACGGTTCATCCTCGGCCGCCAAATAATTATCCCACCGCCCGGCATGACGGGCGGATATAAAAAGGTTTGCATATGTCCGAGCAGTTTCTCTATTTCCTGCAGCAGATGTTTAACGGCGTCACGCTGGGAAGCACCTACGCGCTGATCGCCATCGGCTATACGATGGTTTACGGCATTATCGGCATGATCAACTTCGCCCACGGCGAGGTGTACATGATCGGTAGCTACGTCTCCTTTATGATTATCGCCGCGCTGATGATGATGGGCATCGACAGCAGCTGGCTGCTGGTCGCCGCCGGGTTTGTCGGTGCGATCGTGATCGCCAGCGCCTACGGCTGGAGCATCGAGCGCGTGGCCTACCGGCCGGTGCGCAGCTCCAAGCGTCTTATTGCGCTGATTTCCGCGATCGGGATGTCGATCTTCCTGCAAAACTACGTCAGCCTGACTGAAGGTTCGCGCGACGTGGCGCTGCCAAGCCTGTTTAACGGCCAGTGGATTGTGGGGGCCAGCGAAAACTTCTCTGCCTCTATTACCACGATGCAGCTGGTGATCTGGGTCGTAACTTTTGTCGCCATGCTCGCTCTGACCCTGTTCATCCGCTACTCCCGCATGGGACGCGCCTGCCGCGCGTGCGCGGAAGACCTGAAGATGGCGAGCCTGCTCGGCATCAACACCGACCGCATAATTGCCCTGACCTTCGTGATTGGCGCGGCGATGGCGGCGGTGGCTGGCGTGCTGCTCGGCCAGTTTTACGGCGTAATTAACCCGTACATCGGCTTTATGGCCGGGATGAAAGCCTTCACCGCGGCGGTACTGGGCGGCATCGGCAGTATCCCTGGCGCGATGATCGGCGGCCTGATCCTGGGCGTGGCGGAAGCGCTCTCCTCGGCGTATCTGAGCACCGAATATAAAGACGTGGTGTCGTTTGCCCTGCTGATTCTGGTTCTGCTGGTGATGCCTACCGGTATTCTGGGCCGTCCGGAGGTAGAGAAAGTATGAAACCGATGCATTTTGCTATGGCGCTGCTCTCTGCCGCCATGTTCTTCGTGCTGGCCAGCGTCTTTATGGGCGTCCAGCTTGAGCTGAATGGCACCAAACTCGTTGTCGATACTGCAGCTGATATTCGCTGGCAGTGGGTCTTTATCGGCACCGCCGTGGTGTTCCTGTTCCAGCTGCTGCGCCCGCTGTTCCAGAAGACGCTGAAAAATGTCTCCGGACCGAAATTCGTCCTGCCGGCGATCGACGGTACAACGGTAAAACAGAAGCTGTTCCTCGTGGCGCTGCTGGTGGCTGCCGTGGCGTGGCCGTTTATGGTGTCGCGCGGCACGGTGGACATCGCCACCCTGACCATGATTTACGTGATCCTCGGCCTCGGTCTGAACGTGGTGGTGGGGCTGTCCGGCCTGCTGGTGCTGGGCTACGGCGGTTTCTACGCTATCGGCGCGTATACCTTTGCGCTGCTGAACCACTATTACGGCCTGGGCTTCTGGACCTGCCTGCCGCTGGCGGGGCTGGTCTCTGCCGCCGCAGGCTTCCTGCTCGGCTTCCCGGTGCTGCGCCTGCGCGGTGACTACCTGGCGATTGTGACCTTAGGCTTCGGTGAAATCGTCCGTATCCTGCTGCTCAACAACACCGAAGTGACCGGCGGCCCGAACGGCATCAGCCAGATCCCAAAACCGACCTTCTTTGGCCTGGAGTTCAGCCGTACCGCCCGCGAAGGCGGCTGGGATACCTTCAGCAACTTCTTTGGCATCAAATATGACCCGTCCGACCGCGTGATCTGGCTCTATCTGGTGGCGCTGCTGCTGGTGGTCATCACCCTGTTCGTGATCAACCGCCTGCTGCGCATGCCGCTGGGCCGAGCGTGGGAAGCGCTGCGCGAAGATGAGATCGCCTGCCGCTCTCTGGGCCTGAACCCGACCCGCATCAAGCTGACCGCGTTCACCATCAGCGCCGCGTTTGCCGGTTTCGCCGGCACGCTGTTCGCCGCGCGTCAGGGCTTCGTCAGCCCCGAGTCGTTCACCTTTGCCGAATCGGCCTTTGTGCTGGCGATTGTGGTACTCGGCGGGATGGGCTCGCAGTTCGCCGTTATCCTCGCGGCCATCCTGCTGGTGGTCTCTCGCGAGCTGATGCGCGACTTTAACGAATACAGCATGCTGATGCTGGGTGGTTTGATGGTGCTGATGATGATCTGGCGTCCGCAGGGTCTGCTGCCGATGACGCGTCCACAGCTGAAGCTTAAGAATGTGGAAGCGAAAGGAGAGCAGGCATGAGTCAGCCATTATTATCCGTAAACGGTCTGATGATGCGTTTTGGCGGCCTGCTGGCGGTCAACAACGTGAACCTGGACCTGCATAAAAAAGAGATCGTCTCCCTGATTGGCCCGAACGGCGCGGGGAAAACCACGGTCTTTAACTGTCTGACCGGCTTCTACAAGCCGACGGGCGGCACCATCATGCTGCGCGACCAGCACCTGGAAGGGCTGCCGGGCCAGCAGATTGCCCGCATGGGCGTGGTACGTACCTTCCAGCACGTGCGTTTGTTCCGCGAGATGACGGTGATTGAGAACCTGCTGGTGGCACAGCATCAGCAGCTGAAAACCGGCCTGTTCTCCGGCCTGCTGAAAACCCCGGCCTTCCGCCGCGCGCAGGAGGAGGCGCTCGATCGTGCCGCCACCTGGCTCGACCGCATCGGCCTGCTGCAGCACGCCAACCGTCAGGCGAGCAACCTGGCCTACGGCGACCAGCGTCGACTGGAGATTGTGCGCTGCATGGTGACCCAGCCGGAGATCCTGATGCTCGACGAACCGGCGGCGGGCCTCAACCCGAAAGAGACCAAAGAGCTGGACGAGCTGATTGCCGAGCTGCGCGATCATCACGACACCACCATCCTGCTGATTGAGCACGACATGAAGCTGGTGATGGGTATTTCGGACCGTATCTACGTGGTTAACCAGGGCACGCCGCTGGCAAACGGCACGCCGGAAGAGATCCGCAACAACCCGGACGTGATCCGCGCATACCTTGGTGAGGCATAAGATGGAAAAAGCGATGTTAACGTTCGACAAGGTCAATGCGCACTACGGCAAGATCCAGGCGCTGCACGACGTCAGCCTGCACATCAATCAGGGTGAAATCGTCACCCTGATTGGCGCCAACGGCGCGGGCAAAACCACGCTGCTCGGCACCCTGTGCGGCGACCCGCGCGCCACCAGCGGTCGGATTGTGTTCGATGGTAAAGACATTACCGACTGGCAGACCGCCAGAATCATGCGTGAGGCGGTGGCGATTGTCCCGGAAGGGCGCCGCGTCTTCTCCCGCATGACGGTGGAAGAGAACCTGGCGATGGGCGGGTTCTTCGCTCACCGCGATGAATACCAGACCCGCATCAAGTGGGTGTACGAACTCTTCCCGCGCCTGTGGGAGCGCCGCATTCAGCGTGCGGGCACCATGTCCGGCGGTGAACAGCAGATGCTGGCGATTGGCCGAGCGCTGATGAGCCAGCCGCGTCTGCTGCTTCTGGACGAGCCGTCGCTCGGTCTTGCACCGATCATCATCCAGCAGATATTCGACACCATCGAGCAGCTGCGCAAAGAGGGGATGACCATCTTCCTCGTCGAGCAGAACGCCAACCAGGCGCTGAAGCTCGCTGACCGTGGCTACGTGCTGGAGAACGGCCGCGTGGTGCTAGAAGACACCGGCGACGCGCTGCTGGCGAACGAAGCGGTGCGGAGCGCGTATTTAGGCGGTTAGATAAAAGCAAAAAGGCAACGCAAGTTGCCTTTTTTAGTGTTTTCTCCCTCTCCCTGTGGGAGAGGGCCGGGGTGAGGGCACCAGACCGCACCCAATGAAGCACCTAATTCCCTTCACACAACCATCATCCCCCTGACCCTTTACTGTCACTTATCTGTAAACAAACAGTTATTTTTCTGTCATTCGAGCATGTCATGTTACCTCGCGAGCATAAAACGCGTGATATCGCGCATCCGGCACAATAAGAGAGATGACAATGACATCGTTACGACACACAGCTTTGGGTCTGGCACTGGGTCTGGCTTTTGCGACGAACGCAATGGCTGTGACCACCATTCCGTTCTGGCATTCCATGGAAGGGGAGTTGGGTAAAGAGGTTGACTCCCTGGCGCAGCGTTTCAACGACACCCACCCGGATTACAAAATTGTGCCGGTGTACAAAGGTAACTACGAGCAGAGCCTGAGCGCGGGCATCGCCGCCTTCCGTACCGGCAACGCGCCTGCGCTGTTACAGGTGTATGAAGTGGGCACCGCCACCATGATGGCCTCGAAAGCTATCAAGCCGGTGTATGAAGTGTTCAAAGAGGCGGGTATCAACTTCGATGAATCCCAGTTCGTGCCGACCGTAGCGGGTTACTACACCGATTCCAAAACCGGTCACCTGCTGTCCCAGCCGTTTAACAGCTCCACGCCAGTGCTGTACTACAACAAAGACGCCTTCAAAAAAGCCGGTTTAGATCCGGAGCAGCCGCCAAAAACCTGGCAGGACCTGGCCGAATACACCGCGAAGCTGAAAGCGGCGGGCATGAAGTGCGGCTACGCCAGCGGCTGGCAGGGCTGGATCCAGATTGAGAACTTCAGCGCCTGGCACGGCCTGCCGGTTGCCACCAAAAACAACGGCTTCGATGGCACCGATGCGGTACTCGAGTTCAACAAACCGGAGCAGGTGAAGCACATTGCGCTGCTTGCCGATCTGAACAAGAAGGGCGACTTCAGCTACTTCGGGCGTAAAGACGAATCCACCGAGAAGTTCTACAACGGCGACTGCGCCATTACCACCGCCTCGTCCGGCTCGCTGGCGGATATCCGCCACTACGCCAAATTCAACTACGGCGTGGGCATGATGCCGTACGACGCCGACGTAAAAGGCGCGCCGCAGAACGCCATCATCGGCGGGGCGAGCCTGTGGGTGATGCAGGGTAAAGATAAGGGCACCTACAAAGGCGTCGCCGAGTTCCTCGACTTCCTGGCGAAGCCGGAAAATGCCGCCGAGTGGCACCAGAAGACCGGCTACCTGCCGATCACCAAAGCCGCGTACGATCTGACCCGCGAGCAGGGCTTCTACAGCAAAAACCCGGGTGCGGACATCGCGACGCGTCAGATGCTGAACAAGCCGCCGTTGCCGTTCACTAAAGGCCTCCGTCTGGGCAACATGCCGCAGATCCGCACCATCGTGGATGAAGAGCTGGAAAGCGTGTGGACCGGGAAGAAAACGCCACAGCAGGCGCTGGATTCCGCAGTAGAGCGCGGGAATCAGCTGCTGCGCCGCTTTGAGCAGTCGACGAAATCGTAATTTGTGATTCGCCCGGTGGCGCTGCGCTTACCGGGCCTACGACGTGCCCCATCCAGGCCGGGTAAGGCGCAGCCGCCACCCGGCATTGTTCAGGAACCCAATCTCCATGTCCTCATCCCGTCCGGTGTTTCGCTCCCGCTGGCTGCCGTACCTGTTGGTCGCGCCTCAGCTGGTCATCACCGTTATCTTCTTTATCTGGCCTGCGGGCGAAGCGCTGTGGTACTCGGTACAAAGCGTCGATCCGTTCGGGCTCTCCAGCCAGTTCGTCGGGCTGGACAACTTTACCGCGCTATTCCATGACAGCTACTACCTGGACTCCTTCTGGACGACGATCAGGTTCAGCGCGCTGGTGACCGTCAGCGGCCTTGTTGCCTCGCTGTTTTTCGCCGCGCTGGTGGACTACGTGGTGCGCGGCAGCCGCCTGTATCAGACCCTGATGCTGCTGCCTTACGCCGTGGCCCCCGCCGTTGCCGCTGTGCTGTGGATCTTCTTGTTTAACCCCGGACGCGGGCTGATTACTCACTTCCTGGCAGAGTTCGGCTACGACTGGAACCACGCCCAGAACAGCGGTCAGGCGATGTTCCTGGTGGTGTTCGCCTCGGTGTGGAAGCAGATCAGCTATAACTTCCTGTTCTTCTTTGCCGCGCTGCAGTCCATCCCGCGCTCGCTGGTGGAGGCCGCCGCGATTGACGGCGCAGGGCCGATCCGCCGCTTCTTCAGGCTGTCCCTGCCGATGATCGCCCCGGTGAGCTTTTTCCTGCTGGTGGTTAACCTCGTGTACGCTTTCTTCGACACCTTCCCGGTGATCGACGCCGCCACCGCGGGCGGCCCGGTCCAGGCGACCACCACGCTGATTTACAAAATCTACCGTGAAGGCTTCGCCGGGCTGGATCTCTCGGCCTCCGCCGCGCAGTCGGTGGTGCTGATGTTCCTCGTCATCATCCTCACGGTGGTGCAGTTCCGCTATGTTGAAAGTAAGGTGCGCTACCAATGATTGAGAACCGTCGCGGGCTGACGATTTTCAGCCACACCATGCTGATTTTAGGGATTATCGTCATCCTGTTCCCGCTGTACGTGGCCTTTGTCGCCGCCACGCTGGACACTAAAGCGGTGTTCGACACGCCGATGACGCTGATCCCGGGCGGGCATCTTTTCGAGAACATGAAAACCATCTGGACCCAGGGCGTGGGCGCCAACAGTGCGCCGTTCTGGCTGATGATGCTCAACAGCTTCATCATGGCGTTCGGCATTACGGTTGGCAAAATTACGGTGTCGATGCTCTCGGCCTTCGCCATTGTCTGGTTTCGCTTTCCGCTGCGTAACCTGTTCTTCTGGATGATTTTCATCACCCTGATGCTACCGGTGGAGGTGCGTATTTTCCCGACGGTGGAGGTGATTGCCAACCTGAAGATGCTGGACAGCTACGCGGGCTTAACCCTGCCGCTGATGGCCTCGGCGACCGCCACCTTCCTGTTCCGCCAGTTCTTTATGACCCTGCCGGACGAGCTGATTGAGGCCGCGCGCATCGACGGCGCCTCCCCGATGCGCTTCTTCCGCGACATCGTGCTGCCGCTGTCGAAAACCAACCTTGCGGCGCTGTTTGTGATCACCTTTATCTACGGCTGGAATCAGTACCTGTGGCCGCTGCTGATTATTCAGGACGTCAACCTCGGCACCGCCGTGGCGGGCATCAAAGGCATGATCGCCACCGGTGAAGGCACCACCCTCTGGAACCAGGTGATGGCGGCGATGCTGCTCACCCTAATCCCACCCGTAGTCATTGTTTTAGCCATGCAGCGCGCGTTTGTCCGCGGCCTGGTCG
This sequence comes from Enterobacter cloacae complex sp. P38RS, assembly GCF_014930775.1. Classification (NCBI taxonomy): domain Bacteria; kingdom Pseudomonadati; phylum Pseudomonadota; class Gammaproteobacteria; order Enterobacterales; family Enterobacteriaceae; genus Enterobacter; species Enterobacter cloacae complex sp. P38RS. Next base: position 80,946 of record NZ_JADBRS010000017.1, on the reverse strand, counting down.
ATAGCGAGAAATAAGATGGCAGGTTTAAAACTTCAGGCAGTTACCAAAAGCTGGGACGGTAAAACCCAGGTCATTCAGCCGCTGACGCTCGACGTGGCGGACGGCGAATTTATCGTGATGGTCGGCCCGTCCGGCTGCGGGAAGTCCACGCTGCTGCGCATGGTGGCGGGGCTGGAGCGCGTGACCTCGGGGGACATCTGGATTGACCGCCAGCGCGTCACCGAGATGGAGCCGAAAGACAGGGGCATCGCGATGGTGTTCCAGAACTACGCCCTCTATCCGCACATGAGCGTGGAAGAGAACATGGCCTGGGGGCTGAAAATCCGCGGCATGGGCAAAGGCCATATCGAGGAGCGCGTGAAAGAAGCCGCCCGCATTCTGGAACTCGACGGCCTGCTGAAGCGCCGCCCGCGCGAGCTCTCCGGCGGCCAGCGCCAGCGCGTGGCAATGGGGCGCGCTATCGTGCGTGACCCGGCGGTATTCCTGTTCGACGAGCCGCTGTCTAACCTTGACGCCAAGCTGCGCGTGCAGATGCGCCTCGAATTGCAGCAGCTGCACCGTCGTCTGAAAACCACGTCACTGTACGTGACCCACGATCAGGTCGAAGCCATGACTCTCGCCCAGCGCGTAATGGTGATGAACAAAGGCGTTGCCGAGCAGATTGGCACCCCGGTGGAAGTGTACGAAAAACCGGCCACCCGCTTTGTGGCGAGCTTTATCGGCAGCCCGGCGATGAACCTGCTGGAAGGGCGCATCAGCAGCGCGGGCACCCACTTTGAACTGGAAAGCGGGATGGCGCTGCCGATCAACTGGTACTATCGTGGCTACGCCGGGCGTAAGATGACGCTCGGTATCCGCCCCGAGCATATTGGTTTAACCTCACAGGCGGACGGCGGCGTGCCGCTGGTGATGGACACGCTGGAGATGTTGGGTGCAGATAACCTGGCGCATGGGCGCTGGGGCGAGCAAAAAATGGTGGTGCGCCTGGCGCATCAGGAGCGCCCGAAAGCGGGCAGCACGCTGTGGCTCCACCTGCCGGAAAACCATCTGCACCTTTTTGACGGTGAAACAGGACAACGAGTATGAGCAACTGGCCTTATCCCCACGTCGTCGCCCACCGCGGCGGCGGTAAGCTGGCCCCGGAAAACACCCTGGCGGCGATCGATGTCGGCGCGCGCTACGGCCACACGATGATCGAGTTCGACGCCAAGCTGTCGAAGGACGGCGAAATTTTCCTGCTGCATGACGACAATCTTGAACGCACCAGCAACGGCTGGGGCGTGGCGGGTGAACTGCCGTGGCGCGATCTGCTGAAGGTGGACGCCGGAAGCTGGTATAGCGGCGAGTTCAAAGGCGAACCGCTGCCCCTGCTGGCGGAAGTGGCCGATCGCTGTCGCCAGCACGGCATGATGGCGAACATCGAAATCAAACCGACCACCGGCACCGGGCCGCTGACGGGCAAAGTGATTGCCCTTGCCGCGCGCGAGCTGTGGGAAGGCATGACCGCGCCGCTGCTGTCGTCGTTTGACATCGACGCGCTGGAGGCCGCACAGGCAGCCGTACCTGAGCTGCCGCGCGGGCTGCTGCTGGACGAGTGGCGTGAGGACTGGCGTGAACTGACGGGCCGCTTAGGCTGCGTCTCTATCCATCTGAACCACAAGCTGCTGGATGAGTCGCGGGTGAAAATGCTGAAAGAAGCGGGTCTGCATATTCTGGTCTACACCATTAACAAACCCCAGCGCGCAGCCGAGCTGCTGCGCTGGGGCGTGGACAGTATCTGTACCGATGCGATTGACCAGATCGGCCCGAAATTTATTTATTGAGCATACTGCCGTTCTGCTGGGTCGGCAGCATATGCTGCTGACCGCTGCTTTGCGACATCCCGCCCCCTAACATCCCGCCGTTTTTATTTGGCAGCGGCTGCTCGCGCACCTGACCCTGCTGCACCCGCTGGGTGTTGGCGTTCATCTGGTTTTGCAGGCTCTGCTGCTGCATCTGGGTCTGCGTTCTCAGTTGCTGATTGAGCATCCCTTTCTGCTGCTGTTGCTGGCTCATCATCTCGGTCTGCATGCGCTGCTGGCTCGGGATAACGTAACCCTGCTGGTTCGGGTTATTCATGGTGTTGAGTGGCTGTGCGAGCGCGGCAAACGGGATCAGCGCCGCAATAATCATCAAGCGTTTCATTGTCATTTCCTCCTCTTGAGGCCTCTCTTAAGTTTACCCTGATTTCACCATGACGATGATTTTTTAGGAGTTGTGAACCAGGCTTAAGCGGGGAATATGGATCCCTTCACCTGGAGAACAATAATGATGAAACCAACCTTCTTGCGCTGGGTCGCCATCGCCGCGCTGATGGCAGGCGGCACATTTACCGTGGCGGCCAACCCGCCCGCCGCTCCTCCCGTCTCTTACGGCGTGGAGGAGGATGTTTTTCACCCCGTGCGGGCCACGCACGGCATGGTGGCCTCGGTTGACGCGCTGGCGACCCAAGTGGGCGTTGATATTCTTAAGCAGGGCGGTAACGCGGTGGATGCGGCGGTCGCGGTCGGGTACGCGCTGGCGGTAACGCATCCGCAGGCAGGGAATCTGGGCGGCGGCGGCTTTATGATGCTGCGCACCAAAGACGGCAAAACTACGGCCATCGACTTCCGCGAAATGGCGCCTTCTCAGGCGTCCCGCGATATGTTCCTCGACGACCAGGGGAACCCGGACAGTAAAAAATCCCTGACCTCGCACCTCGCCTCCGGCACGCCGGGCACCGTTGCGGGCTTCTCGCTGGCGCTGGAAAAATACGGCACGATGCCGCTGAACAAGGTGGTGCAGCCTGCCATCAGGCTGGCGCGGGAGGGCTTTGTGGTCAATGACGCCCTGGCGGACGACCTCAAGACCTACGGCAGTGAAGTCATTCCCAATCACGAAAGCAGCAAGGCGATCTTCTGGAAGGACGGTGAGCCGCTGAAGAAGGGCGATAAGCTGGTACAGAAGAATCTCGCCAAAAGCCTGGAGCTGATTGCGGAGCACGGCCCGGACGCGTTCTACAAAGGGGCGATTGCCGACCAGATTGCCGAAGAGATGCAGAAGAACGGCGGGCTTATCACCAAAGCGGATCTGGCGGAATACAGGGCGGTGGAGCGCGAGCCGATTAGCGGCACCTATCGCGGCTACGAGGTGTTCTCCATGCCGCCGCCGTCCTCCGGGGGCATTCACATCGTGCAGATCCTCAATATTCTTGAAAACTTTGATATGCACAAGTTCGGCTTCGGCAGCGCGGATGCCATGCAGGTGATGGCGGAGGCGGAAAAACGCGCCTATGCCGACCGTTCGGAATACCTCGGCGATCCGGACTTCGTGAAGGTGCCGTGGCAGGCGCTGACCAACAAGGCGTATGCAAAATCCATTGCCGATCAGATCGACATCAACAAGGCTAAGCCGTCGAGCGAGATCCGCCCCGGCAAGCTGGCGCCGTATGAAAGCAACCAGACCACCCACTTCTCGGTGGTGGATAAAGACGGCAATGCGGTGGCGGTGACCTACACGCTCAACACTACCTTTGGTACCGGGATCGTAGCGGGCAACAGCGGCATTCTGCTGAACAACGAGATGGATGACTTCTCCGCCAAGCCGGGCGTGCCGAACGTCTACGGACTGGTCGGCGGCGATGCGAATGCGGTGGGGCCGAAGAAGCGTCCGCTGTCGTCCATGTCGCCAACCATCGTGGTGAAAGACGGGAAAACCTGGCTGGTGACCGGCAGCCCTGGCGGGAGCCGCATCATAACTACCGTGCTACAGATGGTGGTGAACAGCATCGACTTTGGCATGAACGTCGCCGAGGCGACCAATGCGCCGCGTTTCCATCATCAGTGGCTGCCGGACGAGCTGCGCGTGGAGAAGGGCTTTAGCCCGGACACCATCAAGCTGCTGGAGCAGCGCGGACAGAAGGTGGCTGTGAAAGAGGCGATGGGCAGCACCCAGAGCATTATGGTGGGGCCAGACGGCGCGCTGTTTGGCGCGTCGGATCCGCGTTCGGTGGATGATTTGACGGCGGGGTACTGATTATTCCCCTCACTCTAACCCTCTCCCCATAGGGGAGAGGGGAGTGTGTCACTTCATTCTCGCCATGAAGTACGCGTCCACATATTCGCCGTTGCGCAGGGCGTAGCGCTTGCCGGTGCCTTCAATTTCGAACCCGTGCTTTTTGTACACCGCGATTGCCGGTTCGTTATCAACAAATACCGTTAACTCAATGCGATCGACGCGCAGCCAGTTGTCGCACATATCAATCATGGTTCGCATCAGCGCGCTGGCAACGCCCCGATTTTGCCATTGCGCACCCACACAAATACCGAAATCGGCAACGTGGCTGCGACGCGGGCGTTGTGCGACGGCAATGCACAGGTGCCCGGCGACGGTCCCGTCGATACAAGCCACCAGCTGTTTAATGCCGGGCTGATCGGTTAGCCGGTCATGCCACATCTGCTCTGAGGGATGAGGAACCTGTAGCGTGTTGTGGTACACCTCCGGCTGGGCGTGGATCTGACGAATGGCATCGTAATCTCTCGGTTCAGCGTGGCGTATCACTATCTCACTCATTGCTTGTTCCTCAGTCGGTTAAAAGTCCCCTCCAACATCAATGACTTTAAAATTTGAGTCAACCGCTATTTTTTGCAAAAAGTATTGGACAAGTGCGAATGAGAATGATTATTATTGCTTTGCATTCAGGAGGACCCCTACGGGAACCTGAAAGCACGACATTGCTCACATTGCTTCCAGTATTACTTTAGCCAGCTTCTCGCTGGCTTTTTTTTTGTTATGGTTAAACTCAGTAACCTTCTAAAAGGACTGAGCCATGACACTACATTGCGCATTTATTGGATTTGGCAAAAGCACCACGCGTTACCACCTTCCGTATGTCCTCCACCGTAAAGACACCTGGCATGTGGCCCATATTTACCGCCGCCGCGCGAAGCCGGAAGAGCAGTCCCCGCAGTACTCCCACATTCACTTCACCAGCGATCTCGATGAAGTATTGAATGACCCGCAGGTAAAGCTGGTGGTAGTCTGCACCCATGCCGACAGCCATTTTGACTATGCGAAACGCGCGCTCGAAGCGGGGAAGAACGTGCTGGTGGAAAAGCCGTTCACCCCGACCATTGCCGAAGCGAAAGCGCTGTTTACGCTGGCGAAAAACAAAGGGCTGACCGTCACACCGTATCAGAACCGTCGCTTTGACAGCTGTTTCCTGACGGCGAAAAAGGCGATTGAGAGCGGCAAGCTTGGCGACATTGTGGAAATCGAAAGCCACTTCGATTACTACCGCCCGGTGGCGGAAACCCAGCCCGGCCTGCCGCAGGACGGCTCGTTCTATGGTCTGGGCGTGCACACCATGGACCAGATCATCTCCCTGTTTGGCCGCCCGGACCACGTGGCTTACGACATCCGCAGCCTGCGCAATAAAGCCAACCCGGACGACACCTTCGAGGCGCAGCTGTTCTACGGCGACCTTAAGGCTATCGTTAAAACCAGTCATCTGGTGAAAATCGACTACCCAAAATTTATCGTTCATGGCACCAAAGGTTCGTTCATTAAGTACGGCATTGACCAGCAGGAGACCAGCCTGAAGGCCAACATCATGCCGGGCGAACCGGGCTTTGCGGCGGACGATTCCGTGGGCGTGCTGGAGTATGTGAACGATGAGGGCGTAACGGTCAAAGAAGAGCTGAAACCGGAAACCGGCGACTATGGCCGCGTCTACGATGCGCTGTATGAAACCCTTACCAGCGGCGCGCCGAATTACGTCAAGGAATCTGACGTTCTGACCAACCTTGAAATCCTTGAGCGGGCCTTCGAGCAGGCTTCTCCTGCCACGGTAACCCTCGCGAAATAAGCAAAAACGGCTCCTCTGGGCTTGTTCATAATTTTTGAACAGAGGAGTCAATTTTCACCCTCTATGATCCCCGACCGTTTGAGTCCACACTTACTCCATCGAAACGAACTGAGGGTGAAAACAATGATCTACTTACGCAAAGCAAACGAACGCGGTCACGCAAATCATGGCTGGCTGGACTCATGGCATTCATTCTCGTTTGCCGATTACTACGACCCGAACTTCATGGGCTTCTCCGCTCTGCGCGTGATTAACGACGACGTGATTGATGCAGGCCAGGGCTTCGGTACCCACCCGCACAAAGACATGGAAATCCTGACCTATGTGCTGGAAGGGGCGGTTGAGCACCAGGACAGCATGGGCAACAAAGAGCAGGTTCCAGCGGGCGAGTTCCAGATTATGAGCGCGGGTACCGGGGTGCGTCACTCTGAGTACAACCCGAGCAAAACGGAAAAACTGCACCTGTATCAAATCTGGATCATTCCAGAAGAGACCGGCATCACGCCACGCTACGAGCAGCGCCGCTTCGACGCGAAACAGGGCAAACAGCTGGTGCTGTCCCCGGACGCGCGTGAAGGTTCCCTGAAAGTGCATCAGGATATGGAGCTGTACCGCTGGGCGCTGGCGAAAGACGAGCAGTCCGTGCACCAGATTGCCGCCAACCGCCGCGTCTGGATCCAGGTGGTGAAAGGGGAAGTGTCTATCAACGGCACCAAAGCCACCACCGCCGATGGTCTGGCCGTCTGGGATGAGCAGGCGCTCTCCGTGCACGCCGACAGCGAAAGCGAAATCCTGCTGTTTGACCTGCCTCCGGTCTAAATAATTTCTCAACCTTCCCTTTAAACGGGGAAGGTTGAGCTTTGTCCGTGATAAACTGAGCAAATCTCTCACTTCAAGATTTCTCAGGACGATGAAAAAGAAACGCCCCGTACTTCAGGATGTCGCCGATCGCGTCGGTGTGACCAAAATGACGGTCAGCCGTTTTTTACGTAACCCGGAACAGGTTTCCGTGGCGTTGCGTGGCAAGATTGCCGCCGCCCTTGATGAACTGGGTTATATTCCCAACCGCGCCCCCGATATTCTCTCCAATGCGACCAGCCGTGCGGTGGGCGTTCTGCTTCCTTCCCTGACCAACCAGGTTTTCGCTGAAGTTCTGCGCGGCATTGAAAGCGTTACCGATGCGTTTGGCTACCAGACCATGCTCGCTCACTATGGGTACAAGCCGGAACTGGAAGAGGAACGTCTTGAATCAATGCTTTCCTGGAACATTGACGGCCTGATTTTAACCGAGCGTACCCACACTGCCCGCACGCTCAAAATGATTGAAGTCGCCGGTATTCCGGTGGTGGAGCTCATGGACAGCCAGTCGCCATGCCTCGACATCGCCGTTGGGTTCGATAACTTTGAAGCGGCACGTCAGATGACAGCGGCGATCATCGCCCGCGGTCATCGTCATATTGCCTATCTGGGTGCGCGTCTTGATGAACGTACTATCATCAAACAGAAGGGATACGAGCAGGCGATGCTCGACGCAAATTTAACCCCGTACAGCGTGATGGTGGAGCAGTCCTCATCTTACACCTCGGGTATTGAGCTGATGCGTCAGGCACGACGCGAGTATCCGCAACTGGACGGTATTTTCTGTACCAACGATGACCTTGCGGTCGGTGCAGCGTTTGAATGCCAGCGTCTGGGGCTGAAGATCCCTGATGACATGGCGATTGCCGGCTTCCACGGTCACGACATCGGTCAGGTGATGGAGCCGCGTCTGGCGAGCGTTCTAACACCGCGTGAACGCATGGGCCGCATTGGTGCAGAACGCCTGCTGGCGCGCATTCGTGGAGAGACGGTTACCCCTAAAATGTTAGATTTAGGTTTCACCTTGTCACCGGGTGGATCTATTTGAACTGACAAATTTGAAGTAGCTCACACTTATTCACTTCGCGCACGTTTGGATATTGCTTCTCTTTTGCCCCAGCAGGACAATGTTACCGATAACTGTTACCCGTAACAATTGACTGAGGGACACCCTTTGAGCACGACTAATCACGATCACCACGTTTACGTCCTGATGGGCGTGTCCGGTAGCGGTAAATCTGCCGTGGCGAGCGAAGTGGCGCATCAACTTCAGGCTGCGTTTCTTGATGGTGACTTCCTCCATCCGCGCAGCAACATTATGAAAATGGCCTCCGGCGAACCGCTGAACGATGACGACCGCAAACCGTGGTTGCAGGCGCTGAATGACGCCGCGTTCGCGATGCAGCGCACCAACAAAGTTTCCCTGATCGTCTGCTCCGCGCTGAAAAAAACCTACCGCGACCTGCTGCGCGACGGCAATCCGAACCTATCGTTCATCTACCTGAAAGGCGATTTCGGGGTGATTGAAAGCCGTCTGAAAGCGCGTAAAGGCCACTTCTTTAAAACCCAGATGCTGGTGACGCAGTTCGAAGCGCTTCAGGAGCCGGGTGAAGATGAAAAAGACGTCTTAGTGGTTGATATCGATCAGCCGCTGGAAGGTGTTGTAGCCAGCACCATCGAGGTCATTAACAAAAGGCAGTAAGTTTTGAGTACATTAACGCTAGTTTTGACAGCAGTGGGTTCGGTATTGCTGCTGCTGTTTTTAGTGATGAAGGCGCGTATGCACGCCTTCGTTGCTTTGATGGTGGTTTCTATTGGTGCAGGTCTCTTTTCCGGTATGCCGCTCGACAAGATCGCCGCGACGATGGAAAAAGGGATGGGAGGCACGCTGGGCTTCCTGGCGATTGTGGTCGCGCTGGGCGCGATGTTTGGCAAGATTCTGCATGAGACGGGCGCGGTCGACCAGATTGCCGTCAAAATGCTCAAATCCTTCGGGCACAGCCGCGCGCACTACGCGATTGGCCTGGCCGGTCTTATTTGCGCACTGCCGCTGTTCTTCGAAGTGGCGGTGGTGCTGCTCATCAGCGTCGCCTTCTCCATGGCGCGCCATACCGGCACTAACCTCGTGAAGCTGGTCATTCCGCTGTTTGCGGGCGTGGCGGCGGCTGCGGCGTTTCTGCTGCCAGGGCCGGCGCCGATGCTGCTGGCCTCCCAGATGCACGCCGACTTTGGCTGGATGATCCTGATTGGCCTGTGTGCGGCCATCCCGGGGATGATTATCGCCGGTCCGCTGTGGGGCAATTTCATCAGCCGTTACGTTGAGCTGCACATCCCGGACGACATCACCGAGCCGCACCTGGGCGAGGGCAAAATGCCATCCTTCGCCTTCAGCCTGTCGCTGATCCTGCTGCCGCTGGTGCTGGTGGGCCTGAAAACCATCGCCGCGCGCTTTGTGCCGGTCGGTTCTACCGCCTACGAATGGTTTGAGTTCATCGGTCACCCGTTCACGGCGATCCTGGTGGCGTGCCTGGTGGCGATTTACGGCCTGGCGATGCGTCAGGGCATGCCGAAAGACCGCGTGATGGAGATCTGCGGTGCCGCGCTGCAGCCTGCGGGTATTATCCTGCTGGTGATCGGTGCCGGCGGCGTGTTCAAGCAGGTGCTGGTGGATTCCGGCGTGGGCCCGGCTCTGGGTGAAGCGCTGACCGGGATGGGCCTGCCGATTGCGGTAACCTGCTTCGTGCTGGCTGCGGCGGTGCGTATCATTCAGGGTTCCGCCACCGTGGCATGTTTAACCGCCGTGGGTCTGGTGATGCCGGTGATTGAACAGCTGAACTACTCCGGTGCCCAGATGGCCGCGCTGTCTATCTGCATTGCGGGCGGGTCAATTGTGGTCTCTCACGTTAACGACGCTGGCTTCTGGCTGTTCGGCAAGTTTACTGGCGCCACCGAAGCGCAAACGCTGAAAACCTGGACGCTGATGGAAACCATCCTCGGCACCACCGGGGCCATTGTCGGGATGATTGCCTTTACGCTGCTCAGCTAAATGCAATGATTTAACAAGGCAAAAAAGGCCCGGTAGCGTCAGCGCTTACCGGGCCTTTTTATTATCCGGGCATCAGGCCGGGCCATAACCGGGCATTGTGTTACTCGCCCTGCGTTGCGCTCTCAATCGTCAAGCGCACATCCGACGTAATCAGTTCAGCGAGCATCTGGTAAACCTTCAGCGTCTCTTCCGGCTCGGCATCGCCCGTATCGCTGATGAAGCCTTCGTCACGCAGCGTCAGCACCAGCGAGCTGAAGACCGCTTTGTCGAAGAATTCCGGGGCGTTAATGCCGTGCAGAACGGACAGGCGCTGCGCCAGCGTCCGGCTCTCTTTCTCCAGCGTGCCGCGGTTGATCGACGGGTTCGCGCTCAGCAGCCAGAACGTAATGGCGTAGCGCTGCAGCGTTTCGCGCGCACCGGCCGCCAGCAGTTGCAGGGTACGGGAGCGTGACGGATTGATGTGCAGCTCGTCGTTCGCAACGGTGATCAGCCCCTGACGGCGCAGCTCTTCCGTCAGTTTATCCAGCTCAACGGCCAGCTCTTCCTTGCTCCAGCGCAGGAATAGCTCCGCTTTAAGCATCGGGTAGAGCGTCTCAACGTGGCGCAACAGCTCCTGACGTGAAATACGGCGATGCTGGGTGATAATGGCCGCCATGAGCGACGGCAGCATCAGCATATGAGCGATGTTGTTGCGGTAGTACGTCATCAGTACGGCCTGCTCGCGCGGCAGAATGATGATATCGCCGATCGTATCTTTTTCGACTTCGAACTTATTCATCTGCAGCGCGTGATCGATAAGCTCGCTGGCGGTAGCAGAAGGAGCTGTCGAATCAACCGAGTATGGCACGTTGCGCATCATGTCCAGATAGCAGTCCAACTGCTCCGTGAGCTGTTCACGGGTCAGGGAACGCTGACGTGAAGCCAGCAGCGCCGTACAGCACAGGTTCATCGCATTGGCCGCACCGGCGTTGTTAATGCGCACCATCAGCTCGGACGCGATACCGTTCACCGTTGGCGTCAGCCAGGCCGGACGCACCGCTTCGATAGGGTCGATAGACTCGCGCCAATCCGGAACATGATGGTTCAGATACGTCATCAGCGGCATCGGCTCGCCAAAGTTTACGTAGCCCTGACCCAGGTTGCGTAACTTGCTCAGGCCGCGCAGCATCTGCGGCAGGCTCTCTTTCTCTTTGGTCGCGCCGCGCAGCTCTTTGGCGTACGTGCCCACTTCCATCACGTGCTCATAGCCAATGTAAATTGGCACGAGCGTGATTGGACGCGTACCGCCGCGCAGCATCGCCTGAATGGTCATCGACAGCGTGCCGGTCTTCGGATCGAGCAGACGACCGGTACGGGAGCGCCCGCCCTCAACGAAGTACTCTACGGAGTAGCCGCGGCTGAACAGCTCGCCCAGATACTCGCGGAACACGGTGGAGTAGAGCTTGTTGCCCTTGAAGGTACGACGAATAAAGAACGCACCCAGGCGGCGGAAAATCGGGCCTGCTGGCCAGAAGTTCAGGTTAATACCGGCGGCAATGTGCGGCGGTACCAGTCCCTGGTGATAGAGCACGTAGGAGAGAAGCAGGTAGTCCATGTGGCTGCGGTGGCAGGGGACATAGACAATCTCATGACCATCGTGCGCCAGCTGACGTACACGCTCAGCGTTATGCACGTTGATGCCCTGATACAGGCGGTTCCAGGTAAAGCCGAGAATACGATCGGACAGGCGAATCATCTCGTAGGAGAAGTTCGCTGCGATCTCTTCCATCAGCGCAATGGCGTTCTGCTGGGCTTTCTCATGGGAAATTTTCTTGCTGCGCGCTTCGTCTTCAACGGCGCGGGCGATCGCTTTGGAGGCCAGCAGCTTGTTGAACAGGTCCTGACGCGCCGGAAGACGTGGCCCTACGGCCGCCAGGCGCTGACGGGCGAAGTGCATACGTGCCACGCGCGCCAGTTTTTGCGCGATGATCTTGTCAGTGCCGTGCTCGTCCGCCATTCGGCGAAGGGAGACGGAAGGGGAGAAGCGCACAAAGCTGTCGCGTCCCAGCCAGGAGACCGCGAAGAATTTCTGGATGCCGTTAAGCATGCGCAGCGGCGGGTTCTCTTCGCCTTTTTCGCGGCCCGGACGGCGACCAAACATCACCGATACCGGCACCATCTGCACATCCAGGTCAGGATTGCTGCGGTGCAGGTCGAGATAGTCGTGGAACAGCTTGATGGACTCTTCTTTCGGTGTGTAATAGGTAAACACGCGCGGCCCGCCGTGAATGAACACGTAGCGCGGCAGCAAAGTGCCGTCAACTTCCAGTGGTTCAAGCGGATCGGGTAAATCATGCGCCAGACACTGGGCACGGAGCGTTAGCAGGTCTGCCTTAGAGTTATAAGGCAAAACGTACATAATAGGGCGCGACGTATCGAGCCCCAGTTCCAGCGCGGGTTCTGCTGGGATAGACTTGCTTTTTACCAGTATGCTTAATGGTAAATTAAGTAATTTGTAGTAAATTCGTGGCCAGCCGGACATAAACGATGTAAAGCCTCTGGTTAATAATGCAATTGCGGCGCAAGGATAACAGAAAGCGCGCAAAATTTCTGTTGTTACCCGTCATACTTCAGGCGGCAGCGAAACGCGCTGCAGCTCCTGTTACTGACGCTCTTTTTTAAAAAAGGTTCTTTTAATGGCCAATAATACCACTGGGTTGACGCGTATCATCAAAGCCGCCGGCTATTCATGGAAAGGTTTCCGTGCCGCGTGGGTCAATGAAGCTGCTTTTCGCCAGGAAGGTGTCGCCGCTATCGTCGCGGTTATCATCGCCTGTTTCCTTGATGTAGATGCCATTACCCGCGTGCTTCTCATCGGTTCCGTACTTCTGGTGATGATAGTGGAAATTCTCAATAGCGCTATTGAGGCCGTGGTCGACCGGATCGGCTCTGATTTTCACGAGCTCTCTGGCCGCGCGAAAGATATGGGCTCCGCCGCTGTCCTGCTGGCGATTATCACCGCAGCCATTACCTGGGTCACGCTGCTTTGGTCACATTTCCGATGATGCTCGAGGAATAATTAAGTCCCTGGTTTTTTGTGCAGTTTTTGGTTCCAAAATCGCCTTTGACTGTATATACTCACAGCATAACTGTATATACACCCAGGGGGCGGAATGAAAGCATTAACGACCAGGCAGCAAGAGGTGTTTGATCTCATTCGGGATCATATCGGCCAGACGGGTATGCCACCCACGCGTGCGGAAATCGCGCAGCGTCTGGGTTTCCGTTCTCCGAATGCTGCCGAGGAACACCTGAAAGCGCTGGCGCGTAAGGGTGTGATTGAGATTGTGTCAGGCGCGTCGCGTGGTATCCGCCTGCTGGTGGAAGAAGAGACGGGCATTCCGCTGATAGGCCGCGTTGCTGCAGGTGAACCGCTGCTGGCACAACAGCATATTGAAGGTCACTACCAGGTCGATCCTGGTATGTTCAAGCCGAGCGCTGATTTTCTGCTGCGCGTTAGTGGGATGTCGATGAAAGACATCGGCATTCTTGATGGCGACCTTCTGGCCGTTCACAAAACGCAGGATGTGCGAAACGGCCAGGTGGTGGTTGCGCGCATTGATGATGAAGTGACCGTTAAGCGCCTGAAAAAACAGGGTAACACCGTTCAGCTGTTGCCCGAAAACAACGAGTTCACCCCGATTGTGGTCGACCTGCGCGAACAGAGCTTCTCTATTGAAGGTCTGGCTGTTGGCGTGATTCGTAACGGCGAATGGCTGTAATCTCTTCCTGACAGGCTACGCTTCCGCTGTAGCCTGCTTCATTTACCCTTCCCGGTATCTCTCATGTCACTGCTGACGGCATCTGATAAGGCATTGTGGCGTCTTGCCCTGCCGATGATTTTCTCCAATATCACCGTGCCCTTGCTGGGTCTGGTCGATACGGCCGTTATTGGTCATCTCGATTCCCCTGTTTATCTTGGCGGCGTGGCGATTGGCGCGACGGCAACCAGCTTCCTGTTTATGCTGCTGCTCTTTTTGCGTATGAGTACTACCGGGCTCACGGCACAGGCGTATGGTGCGAAAGATCCGTTACGTCTGGCGCGTGCGCTGGTGCAGCCGCTGATCCTGGCGCTTGGCGCGGGGGTACTCATTGTTTTACTGCGCACGCCCCTGATAGACCTTGCGCTCCATGTTGTTGGTGGCAGCGAGGCGGTACTGGAGCAGGCGCGTCGCTTCCTGGAAATCCGCTGGCTCAGCGCGCCCGCTTCGCTGGCAAACCTGGTTCTGCTGGGTTGGTTACTGGGTGTGCAATACGCCCGTGCGCCAGTGATTTTGCTGGTCGTGGGAAACCTTCTCAACATTGTGCTCGATCTCTGGCTGGTGATGGGCCTGCATATGGACGTGCGCGGGGCGGCACTGGCAACGGCGATTGCCGAATACGGAACCTTACTCATTGGGCTGTGGATGGTCTGGCGCGTGCTGGCCCTGCGCGGGATATCCCTCGTAATGCTGAAAACCGCATGGCGCGGCAATATCCGTAAACTGCTGGCGCTCAACCGTGACATCATGCTGCGCTCGCTTCTGCTACAACTCTGTTTTGGCGCATTGACGGTTTTTGGTGCCCGTCTTGGGCCTGAGATCGTCGCGGTGAATGCGGTCCTGATGACATTGCTGACGTTTACCGCCTACGCGCTGGACGGCTTCGCCTACGCCGTTGAGGCGCATTCCGGGCAGGCGTACGGCGCGCGGGAAAGTGGCCAGCTTAGGGATGTCTGGCGGGCAGCCTGTCGACAAGCGGGACTGGTGGCACTGGCGTTTGCACTCATTTATGCCTGTTTTGGCCGTGACATTATTGCATTACTCACTTCGATCCCGGCTTTACGTGAACTGGCGGACCACTACATCGTCTGGCAGGTGATCTTGCCGGTGGTGGGGGTGTGGTGTTATCTGCTGGACGGCATGTTTATCGGTGCGACGCGCGGAGCGGAAATGCGCAACAGTATGGCGGTTGCGGCGGCGGGGTTTGGTTTGACGCTGCTGACGCTTCCGTGGCTGGGTAATCACGGTTTGTGGCTGGCGCTTGCGGTCTTTCTCTCCCTGCGCGGCCTCTCGCTTGCCTTTATCTGGCATCACCACTGGCAAAATAATACCTGGCTTCCTTCCCGTCACGATATATCGTGACGGTTAAAGATTCCGAATATGAAATCAACTGCCGAATCCTCAACTACAATTATTATCACGTCCAGCAGAAAAGAACGTAACGGACGTTACGACCCGACGCTTAACTAAGAGGACACGATGATGAATAAAGACGAAATCGGCGGCAACTGGAAGCAGTTCAAAGGTAAAGCGAAAGAACAGTGGGGTAAGCTGACTGATGACGATATGACCGTCATTGAAGGCAAGCGCGATCAGCTTGTCGGTAAAATTCAGGAACGTTACGGCTACGCGAAAGATCAGGCGGAAAACGAAGTCAAAGACTGGGAAACGCGTAACGATTACCGCTGGTAACGCTGAATAACCCACAGAGGCGGCTTAAGAGCCGCCTTTATTTTGCTGCTAACGCGGCTTTTTCTTTATCAGAATTGAGTGGTCGTGCTGACACGCATCCTGATGTCGACAGGCTTCCACCTCAACGCATGCAGAACACAGCCCGTGCGCTTCAATCACGTTATGACGCAGGGCAAAACCCATTTTTGCCGCCAGCGTGTGCATAATGTCCTCTACGCCTTCCGCTCCCTCTTCTTTCACTACGCCGCAACGATCGCAGATAAACATGGCCGATGTATGCGTTGGCTGATCGAAAAGATGGCACAGGACATAGCTGTTTGTGGATTCGACTTTATGCACAAACCCTTGTTCCAGCAGGAAATCCAGCGCGCGATATACCGTGGGCGGTTTAGCCTGCGGCTCGCTTTCGCGGAGCAGGTCGAGTAGATCGTAGGCGCTGATCGCCCCCTGTTGCAGGCTCATCAGGCGCAAGACTTCAAGGCGCTGCGGGGTCAGGCGCACATTGCGTTGCGCGCACAGCTTTTCGGCCTGCGCTAACAGCTCTTTTGTGGACTTATCCATTTAGCACCTCGGATGTTCTGGGAGATAAAACCCTCACTTTATCATGTTCTGGCAAAAACACCGATATCCGCCAGGCTGTGCTATACCTGACGCATCGCAAACCGGGAATGTAACAATGAAAAAACCAGACTGTATCAAGCACTGGCGCGACGTAGAAGGGCCAGATGACGCCACCTACCCCGACAGTAACGAGCTTTTTTCCATCGGATCGCCGCTGGCGCGCAGCCTGGGCCTCAGGCGTATAGGCATTCATCATGAACGTTTACCGCCGGGGCGTCGGACGTCCTATCCCCATGCGGAAAGTGACGAAGAAGAGTTTATCTACGTGCTTGAGGGCTATCCTGAAGCCTGGATTAATGGCTATTTGTGGAAACTCAAACCCGGAGACAGCGTGGGCTTTCCCGCCGGAACGGGGGTGTGCCACACCTTTATCAACAACACAGAGGAAGAGGTTCGGCTACTGGTGGTGGGGGAGGCCAACAAGAAGCACAACCGCATCTACTATCCGCTTAACCCGGTTTATGCCGCCACGCGGGAAGATCGCTGGGTAGACCATCCGCCACAGTTTTTTGGGCCGCACGATGGAAAACCTGGGAAAAAATAATTTCCTCTTCTATAAATATTGAGGGCCGTCACAAATTACAACAGGCCGTAAGGAAGTTTTACTTAGGGAATGAATTAGCGGGTCTTTTTATCTTTATTCACAGCAATAGTTCGCGCCTGTTTGGGGGATAACAGACAGGGGTTATTTCATAACAGACTATAAGACGGGCATACTGTGAAAAAACATTTTAAATTTTCGGTGGTTAGCATCGCTGTCTCCTTGTTTATGGCAAATCAGGCGGGAGCAGCCAATACCTGGACAGAATCACGTAGCGACGCGATGGGGGGCACCGGCGTTGCTTCGGGCAATTATGGTAGCGGGGCGTTAATTAACCCCGCGCTGCTGGCAAAGGCAAAACCGGACGATAACGTGACGGTCATTTTGCCGTCCGTTGGGGTGCAGGTAACGGATGAGGATAATCTTCAGGATGAGATTGATACCATCAACGACAAAATCAATCACTATAAGGATGTGGTTGATAACCTTACGCCAATCGAGGTTATTACTAATCCGTTAGGCTCCATCAACCAGTTCCAGGGCGCGGCCAAAGATCTGGCCGATGAGCTGGACTATCTCAAGGGCAAAACCGCTCGCGCGACGGCAGGAGCAGGCCTTGCCGTGAGTATCCCTAACGATGTGCTTTCCGTGGCCTTTATGGCGAAAGGGTACGCCCATGGCCGGGTAAGTTCGTCTATCGACCAGCAGGATATTGATTATCTGCGCGGTATTCAAAGAAGCAATCTGGTGGCTGCCGGCGTTGCCCTGGACGCTGCGCTGAACGGCACGGACCAGATCACTAAAAACCTCAACTCAACGGCGTCCGGTCGGGCGGCGATTATCTCCGACTACGGTATTGCCGTTGCCCGCCAGTTTGACCTTGGCGGCGTTCCGGTTTCCGTGGGCGTGACGCCAAAACTGCAAAAAAGCTGGATCTATAACTACACCACCTCGATCTACGATTACGACAGTAATAAGTGGAACGATAGCCGCTACCGTACAGACGATACCGGCTTTAACGTCGATGCCGGTATTGCCGCTGATTTTGGCGAAAACTGGACGGTCGGCGTGAGCGGGCAAAACCTGATGTCGCGCGATATCGACACCAAAGATATCCGCATCCGCAACGGGCGTACGGGGGAAGTGGTGAGCTATAAAGACACCTACCAGATCCGTCCGCTGGTGACCGCGGGCGCTGCCTGGCACAACGATCTGGTGACCCTGACCGCCGATGGCGATCTGACCGAAACCAAAGGATTTAAGAGCGAAGATACGTCGCAGTATGTTGGGGTCGGTGCTGAAGTGACTCCGCTGAGCTGGCTGGCGGTGCGTGCCGGTTATCGTGCGGATATGAAAGGGAACGACAGCAACGTCTTTACCGGCGGTGTCGGTTTCGCGCCGTTTAATACCGTTCATGTTGACCTGATGGGTCTGTATGGCGAGGACGAAACCTGGGGCGCAGGGGCTCAGCTGAGCATGACGTTCTAACATAAAGGGCACCCTGCTGGTGCCCTTTATACTTATCCGTGTGCTGCTTTAGCCAGTGTATCGTTGATCCATTGATTCACGCTTTTACCTGACACTTCAGCGGCAATGTTAATTGCGGAATGGACCTCAGGCGAGATGCGCAGACTGATTTTTCCACTTGCGGGTCGCAGAGGCTCTCGGCCCTGCTCAGAACAATAAGCCAGATAGTCATCAACGGCTTCTTCAAACGCTTTACGCAGGGCAGCGACGTTATCAGCATGAAAACCGATAACATCTCTTATGCCAGCAACATGCCCAACGAAGCAAAGATCTTCGTCGCTGTAATCTATTTTTGCGGCATAGCCTTTATAAGTCATAGTATTAATCATGGAGATACCCCTGTTGCGATGAGAAAAGCCATTGCGTCGCGAACCTGATAAACCTTCGCTTCTTTATCCGGATGAGGACGATGAAACGAAGCCACAACTCCATTGATTTCGAATCTTACCCTTGAGCCGTTACCTTCTGAGGCTTTCGCCCCCAATGCGATAAAAAGCGCTTCAATCCTGCGCCATTCCAGAGAACTGGGCGTTGGCACAGAGAAAATCAACTGCAATGTTTTTTGGTGGCGGGCGTTCAATGTTTTCATAGCTGATAGATTCCATTTTAATTTTCTTCCCCGCCAAAGCTAAAATGGATGATATCACTTTTTGATATCATATCAAGCCGGATCGTATCCTTTTTGAGCCTGTGCTATAGTAGCGCCCCTTTTCCACCAGATGCTTAAAACTTCGCCATGTCGTCAGAACACCAGACCGCTTTCCCTGCACACCGTTTCTCCATTGCGCCGATGCTCGACTGGACGGACAGACACTGCCGCTATTTCCTGCGCCAGCTCTCCCGCCATACGCTGCTGTACACCGAAATGGTGACCACGGGCGCAATTATTCACGGTAAGGGCGACTACCTGGCATACAGTGAAGAAGAGCATCCGGTTGCGCTGCAGCTGGGGGGCAGCGATCCGGTCGCGCTGGCCCAGTGCGCAAAGCTGGCGGAAGAACGCGGCTACGACGAGATCAACCTGAACGTCGGCTGCCCTTCCGACCGCGTGCAAAACGGCATGTTCGGCGCCTGTCTGATGGGCAACGCACAGCTGGTGGCGGACTGCATCAAAGCGATGCGCGATGTGGTCTCCATTCCGGTGACGGTCAAAACCCGTATCGGCATCGACGACCAGGACAGCTACGAATTCCTGTGTGATTTCATCAATACGGTGTCAGGGAAAGGCGAGTGTGAGATGTTTATCATCCACGCCCGCAAAGCCTGGCTTTCAGGCCTTAGCCCGAAAGAGAACCGTGAGATCCCGCCGCTGGACTACCCGCGCGTGTACCAGCTGAAACGTGATTTCCCGCACCTGACGATGTCAATCAACGGCGGTATTAAGTCGCTGGAAGAGGCGAAAGCGCACCTTGAGCATATGGATGGCGTGATGGTCGGGCGCGAGGCGTATCAAAATCCGGGCATTCTGGCGACCGTCGGCCGCGAAATCTTTGGCGTTGCAGGCGCAGACACCGATCCGGTTACCGTCGTGCGTGCCATGTACCCTTACATTGAGCGCGAGTTGAGCAATGGCACCTATCTTGGCCACATCACCCGCCATATGCTTGGCCTGTTCCAGGGTATTCCGGGCGCGCGCCAGTGGCGTCGCTACCTCAGTGAGAACGCGCATAAAGCCGGTGCCGATATTGAGGTGCTGGAACATGCGCTGCGGCTGGTGGCGGATAAGCGATAATTTCGCTAAAAGATCGTCAAATTCACCACGCCCTGCGGATCCTAGCGGGGCGTTTTGCTTTAAGAACAATAGGTTAGTTTTGGCATGATTCTTGTAATGATTGTAGCATCATTCGGGAACTCGTGGGAGAGCACCATGCTTGAACTACTTTTTGTGATTGGCTTTTTTGTCATGCTGATGGTCACGGGCGTGTCGCTGCTCGGCATTCTGGCCGCGCTCGTTGTGGCTACGGTAGTTATGTTTATCGGTGGATTATTTGCCCTGACGATCAAACTGCTGCCGTGGCTGCTGCTGGCTATCGCCGTGGTGTGGGTAATACGGGCGATTAAAGCGCCAAAACTGCCGACTTATCAGCGCAATAACCGCTTCCGTTACTAAGGTATTGAGGGGTTCGTCACATACTTGTAACTTTTCCGGCAGCATGGCTTAGAACAGAATAGGATTTACTTATCGAATCTGTCACTATGGCTGCCGCTACAGAATTCATCGAGCTGTACCCTACATACAGCCGAACTAAAAAAAGAAAGGGCTTCCCACGGGAAGCCCAATTTCTTTTTGGGGGTCAGGGAATTAGCAAACTGGAACCCTGCGTCGCCCGGCTTTCCAGCACCTCATGCGCGCGCTGCGCATCGGTTAGCGTGTATTTCTGCGCATCCGCCACATCCACCTTAATCACGCCGCTGGCTATTAGCGAGAACAGCTCGTTGCTGGCTTCCTCCAGTTCTTCCCGGTTGGTGATGTAACCCTGCAAAGAAGGGCGCGTCACGTACAGCGACCCTTTCTGATTCAGAATGCCGAGATTGACGCCGGTGACAGCGCCTGAGGCGTTACCAAAGCTCACCATCAGCCCGCGACGCTGCAGGCAGTCCAGCGACGCTTCCCAGGTGTCTTTCCCCACCGAGTCATACACGACGCGTACTTTTTTGCCGTCGGTGATCTCTTTCAGCCGCTCGACAATGCTCTCTTCCCGGTAGTTGATCACCTGCCACGCGCCCGCGTCCAGCGCACGCTGGGCTTTTTGCGCACTGCCTGTGGTGCCGATCAGCTTCGCGCCTAAGGCTTTCGCCCACTGGCAGGCAATCAGCCCCACGCCACCGGCGGCAGCATGGAACAGGAACTGCTCATCGGGCTTAATTTCGTAGGTTTTGCGCAGCAGGTAATAGACCGTTAGCCCTTTCAGGAATGAGGCGGCCGCCTGCTCAAAGGAGATGGCGTTCGGCAGCAGGGCGGCTTTGTCCGCCGGGACGTTGTGGATGGAGCTGTAAGCGCCCAGGGCAGACTGTGCATACACCACACGATCGCCTTCTTTGATGTGCTTAACCGCACTGCCCACTTTGCTGACGATACCGGCCGCTTCAGTGCCCAGGCCGCTCGGCATTGACGGAGGCGGGTAGAGACCGCCACGAATATAGGTATCAATGTAGTTAATGCCGATAGCTCTGTTTTCCACCTGGATTTCGTTCTCGCCAGGCGCAGCGGGGGTAAACTCCACCGCTTTCAGCACTTCAGGACCGCCGTGTTTCTGGAACTCAATGCGCGTTGCCATGCTCCCTCCGTAAGAAAAATATGGTAATCTTTCGACCCACTCTTTATCTCGGTAACTCCATTCACTATGGCAGGAAACAAACCCTTCAACAAACAGACTGAGCCTCGCGAGCGTGATTTCCAGGTCGCAGGGTTAAAAGTCCCGCCGCACTCGATTGAAGCGGAACAGTCGGTGTTGGGCGGTTTAATGCTGGATAACGAACGCTGGGACGACGTCGCCGAGCGCGTAGTGTCTGAAGATTTCTACACCCGTCCGCACCGCCATATCTTTACCGAAATGGCGCGCCTGCAGGAGTCCGGCAGCCCGATTGACCTGATCACGCTCGCGGAATCGCTGGAGCGTCAGGGGCAGCTGGACAGCGTCGGCGGCTTTGCCTACCTGGCAGAACTGTCAAAAAATACGCCAAGTGCGGCGAACATCAGCGCTTACGCCGACATCGTGCGCGAACGTGCCGTCGTCCGCGAGATGATCTCGGTAGCGAACGAAATCGCCGAAGCTGGATTCGACCCGCAGGGCCGCACCAGCGAAGACCTGCTCGACCTTGCTGAGTCCCGCGTCTTTAAAATCGCCGAAAGCCGTGCCAACAAAGATGAAGGCCCGAAAAACATCGCCGACGTGCTCGACGCCACCGTTGCGCGTATAGAGCAGCTTTTCCAGCAGCCGCACGACGGCGTGACCGGGGTGAACACAGGCTATGACGATCTGAACAAAAAAACTGCCGGTTTACAGCCGTCGGATTTAATTATCGTCGCGGCGCGTCCGTCGATGGGTAAAACGACATTTGCGATGAACCTCGTTGAAAATGCGGCGATGTTGCAGGATAAGCCGGTGCTTATTTTCAGTCTCGAGATGCCCTCGGAGCAGATTATGATGCGTTCTCTGGCATCCCTGTCGCGCGTGGATCAGACCCGCATCCGTACCGGCCAGCTCGACGACGAGGACTGGGCGCGAATCTCCGGCACCATGGGCATTTTGCTGGAAAAACGGAACATCTACATCGATGACTCCTCCGGCCTGACGCCGACGGAAGTGCGCTCCCGCGCGCGCCGCATCGCCCGTGAACACGGCGGCATCGGCCTTATCATGATCGACTACCTTCAGCTGATGCGCGTCCCGTCGCTCTCAGACAACCGTACGCTGGAAATTGCAGAGATTTCCCGCTCGCTCAAGGCGTTAGCTAAAGAGCTGCACGTGCCGGTAGTGGCGCT
Source organism: Enterobacter cloacae complex sp. P38RS (assembly GCF_014930775.1). Lineage (NCBI taxonomy): Bacteria > Pseudomonadati > Pseudomonadota > Gammaproteobacteria > Enterobacterales > Enterobacteriaceae > Enterobacter > Enterobacter cloacae complex sp. P38RS. Next base: position 58,491 of record NZ_JADBRS010000017.1, on the reverse strand, counting down.
GTCGCAGCTTAACCGCTCCCTGGAACAGCGTGCAGACAAACGCCCGGTCAACTCCGACCTGCGTGAATCCGGCTCCATTGAGCAGGATGCCGACTTAATCATGTTCATCTACCGTGATGAGGTCTATCACGAGAACAGCGACCTGAAAGGGATCGCCGAAATTATTATTGGTAAGCAACGTAACGGCCCCATCGGTACGGTACGTCTGACCTTTAACGGCCAGTGGTCGCGTTTCGACAACTATGCCGGTCCTCAATATGATGATGAGTAATTTCTAAGGAATTCAAATGCAAGCGGCAACTGTTGTGATTAACCGCCGCGCTCTGCGACACAACCTGCAACGTCTGCGTGAACTGGCGCCCGCCAGCAGGCTCGTTGCAGTCGTGAAAGCGAACGCTTACGGACACGGTCTTCTTGAGACCGCGCGAACGCTCCCCGATGCCGACGCCTTTGGCGTCGCCCGTCTCGAAGAAGCTCTCCGCCTGCGCGCAGGCGGCATTACGCAACCGATTCTGCTCCTCGAAGGCTTTTTTGAAGCCTCGGATCTGCCGACCATTGCAGACCAGCAGCTGCACACGGCGGTACACAACGAAGAACAACTGGCCGCGCTGGAAACGGCTGAACTGAGCGAGCCGGTCACCGTCTGGATGAAGCTCGATACGGGCATGCACAGGCTGGGCGTGCGCCCGGAAAACGCGGAGGCGTTTTATCAGCGTTTGTGCCAGTGCAAAAATGTGCGTCAGCCGGTCAATATCGTCAGCCACTTTGCCCGTGCCGATGAGCCCGAATGCGGCGCAACCGAGCAGCAGCTTGATATCTTCAACACCTTCTGCGAAGGCAAGCCGGGAATGCGCTCCATTGCGGCATCCGGCGGCATTCTGCTGTGGCCGCAATCCCACTTCGACTGGGCGCGTCCGGGGATTATTCTGTATGGCGTTTCCCCGCTTGAGAATAAACCCTGGGGGCCGGACTTAGGCTTTAAGCCGGTGATGTCGCTGGTATCAAAGCTGATTGCCGTGCGGGAGCACAAAGCGGGCGAGCCGGTGGGTTACGGCGGTACCTGGACCAGCGAGCGCGACACGCGGCTTGGCGTGGTGGCGATGGGCTACGGCGACGGCTATCCGCGCGCGGCACCAACGGGCACGCCGGTGCTGGTCAATGATCGTGAAGTGAAAATTGTCGGCCGCGTGGCGATGGACATGATTTGCGTGGATCTTGGGCCCGGCGCGCAGGATAAAGCGGGCGACGATGCGGTGATGTGGGGTGAAGGTCTGCCCGTTGAACGCATTGCTGAGATTACAAAAGTAAGTGCTTACGAACTTATTACGCGTCTGACGTCGCGGGTGGCGATGAAATACATCGACTGAGCTTTAACGGGATGCGATGCATCCCGCTTCTGTTAACATCCCCTCGATCTTATTCCGCTTCCGGTTTATTGTTGAAAACCCTGCCTCATAATAATCCGGAGAACATCGCGTGTTTCAGAAAGTAGACGCCTACGCCGGCGACCCTATTCTCTCCTTGATGGAGCGTTTCAAAGAAGATCCTCGCAGCGATAAAGTGAACCTCAGCATTGGTCTTTATTACAACGAGGACGGCATCATTCCTCAACTGAAAGCCGTTGCCGAAGCCGAAGCACGTCTTAACGCAACCCCGCACGGTGCTTCGCTTTATTTGCCGATGGAAGGGTTAAACACCTACCGTAATACGATTGCGCCGCTGCTGTTTGGTGCGGACCACGCGGTGCTCGCGCAAAAGCGCGTGGCGACTATCCAGACGCTGGGCGGCTCGGGTGCGCTGAAGGTAGGCGCAGATTTCCTGAAAAAATATTTCCCGGATTCCGGCGTGTGGGTCAGCGACCCGACGTGGGAAAACCACGTGGCCATCTTTGAAGGTGCGGGCTTTAAGGTCGAGACCTATCCGTGGTTCGACAGCGAAACCAACGGCGTGCGCGTCGAAGCGCTGCTGGAAAAACTGAACACCCTGCCGGCGCGCAGCATCGTGCTGCTGCACCCATGCTGCCATAACCCGACCGGGGCGGACCTCACCAATGCCCAGTGGGATGCGGTGATCGAGGTGCTGAAGGCACGTAACCTGATCCCGTTCCTCGACATCGCCTATCAGGGCTTTGGCGCGGGCATGGAAGAAGATGCTTACGCCATCCGCGCCGTTGCCAGCGCCGGGCTGCCAGCGCTGGTCAGCAACTCCTTCTCAAAAATCTTCTCTCTCTACGGCGAGCGCGTTGGCGGTCTGTCCGTGGTGTGTGAAGACGCCGAAGCCGCGGGGCGCGTTCTCGGCCAACTGAAAGCGACGGTCCGCCGTATTTACTCCAGCCCGCCGAACTTTGGTGCGCAGGTGGTGGCGACCGTTCTGGGCGACGAACAGCTGAAAGCCACCTGGCTTGCGGAAGTGGAAGCGATGCGCAAGCGCATTCTGTCGATGCGTCAGGAACTTGTTAACGTGCTGAAAGAGGCGGTGCCGGGGCATAACTTCGACTATCTGCTCAAGCAGCGCGGGATGTTCAGCTATACCGGACTGAGCGCGGCACAGGTCGATCGCCTGCGTGACGAGTTCGGTGTCTACCTGATCGCCAGCGGCCGTATGTGCGTGGCGGGCCTGAATGCCGGCAACGTCCAGCGCGTGGCGCAGGCGTTTGCTGCTGTAATGTAAATGCTCACTAACCCAGCCCTCTCCCCGTGGGAGAGGGCTGGGGTGAGGGCATCAGACCGCATAAACACGTCCCCCGGCACTTTGTGATCGTCTTCTTTTTATTCATCTTTATAAGTAAAAACTCCTTTCCTTCCCCTCCCTCCGGGGTTATGGTCGGATAGATTTTTGACCATCCACTCAAAATATAAAGATAACAAACTGAATATTCAGGGGAAAATATGCGCAAGATCACACTGGCGCTCAGCGCCGCCTGCTTATTGTTCTCGCTTAATAGCGCCGTCGTCGCGCGAGCTTCCGCACCGACGCCGCTTTACACCGGCACCACCGCCGCCATCCTTGCCGAGCAGGCACCCATTCACTGGGTTTCCGTGGCCCAAATCGAAAACAGCCTGATGGGCCGCCCGCCAATGGCCGTGGGCTTCGACATTGACGATACCGTGCTGTTCTCGAGCCCAGGCTTCTGGCGTGGCAAGAAAACGTATTCTCCGGACAGCGAAGCGTATCTGAAGAACCCGGAGTTCTGGGAAAAAATGAATAACGGCTGGGATGAGTTCAGCATTCCGAAAGAGGTGGCCCGCGCGCTGATCGCCATGCACGTTAAGCGCGGCGACAGCATTTACTTTGTCACCGGCCGTAGCCAGACCAAAACGGAGACCGTCTCCAAAACCCTGCAGGACGATTTTCAGATCCCGGCAGCCAGCATGAATCCGGTCATTTTTGCCGGTGATAAAGAGGGACAAAACACCAAAACCCAGTGGCTGGAGCAGAAAAACATCAAAGTGTTCTACGGTGATTCGGATAACGACATTACCGCGGCGCAGGATGTGGGAGCCAGAGCGATCCGGGTGCTGCGTGCCTCTAACTCGACCTATCGACCGCTGCCGATGGCAGGCAAGTTTGGCGAGGAGGTGATTGTTAACTCCGAGTATTAGTTCTTGAGCGGCGGGTTTGATTCTTTTTTGAACAAATCCGCCGCTGCGGGTTTTACCTTTCGCCTTCTTGCTGCACACTTAGAAAGATTCATCTTTCAGAACGGAGCAGCTCATGTGGTATCAACAGACCCTGACCTTAAGCGCTAAACCCCGCGGATTTCACCTTGTGACGGACGAAGTCATCGGGCAACTCCGCGACCTGTCGCGCGTCAAAACGGGTTTACTGCATCTGCTGCTTCAGCACACGTCAGCCTCCCTCACGCTTAATGAAAATTGCGACCCTACCGTCCGGTCTGATATGGAACACCATTTCCTGAAGACGGTTCCGGACAATGCCCCCTACGAGCACGATTATGAAGGCGCAGATGACATGCCTTCGCATATCAAATCTTCTCTGCTGGGCGTATCGCTGATGCTGCCGGTTCATAACGGGCGGCTAATGCTGGGCACGTGGCAAGGGATCTGGCTGGGAGAACATCGCATTCACGGTGGTTCGCGTAAAATTATCGCAACGCTACAAGGGGAATAAAGATGACAATTTCGGAGATACTTCAGTACTGCATGAGCAAGCCTGGCGCGGAACAAAGCGTTCACAGCGACTGGAAAGCCACGCAGATCAAAGTGGGAGACGTGCTGTTTGCGATGGTGAAAGAGGTTGAAGGGCGCCCGGCGGCGTCGCTGAAAACCAGCCCGGAACTGGCGGATCTATTACGTCAGCAGCATGATGATGTGAGGCCGAGCCAGCACCTCAATAAGGCGCACTGGAGTACCGTTTATCTGGACGGCTCGCTGCCCGGCTCACAAATTTACTATCTGGTGGATGCGTCCTACAAGCAGGCGGTTGAGCTGCTGCCGGAAGCGACCCGACAGCAGCTCTCCGTGTAACAATTACAGCAACGGTTTAAGGAAGCGCGCGGTGTGCGAGGCTTCGCACTCTGCAACGGTCTCTGGCGTACCGGAGACGAGGATTTCACCCCCGCCGCTGCCGCCTTCCGGGCCGAGATCGACAATCCAGTCCGCGGTTTTAATCACGTCCAGATTATGTTCGATGACCACAATCGTGTTGCCCTGATCGCGCAGCTGGTGCAGCACCTCAAGCAGCTGCTGGATATCCGCAAAGTGCAGGCCGGTGGTCGGCTCATCCAGAATGTAGAGCGTCTGGCCGGTACCACGCTTGGACAGCTCGCGCGCCAGCTTCACGCGCTGCGCCTCACCGCCGGACAGGGTTGTTGCTGACTGCCCCAGGCGAATGTAGGTCAGGCCTACGTCCATCAGCGTCTGCAGCTTACGCGCCAGCGCAGGGACGGCGTCAAAGAACTCGCGCGCCTCTTCGATGGTCATGTCCAGCACTTCGTGGATGGTCTTGCCTTTGTACTTAATCTCCAGCGTTTCGCGGTTATAGCGCTTGCCTTTGCACTGGTCGCACGGCACGTAGATATCCGGCAGGAAGTGCATCTCAACCTTGATCACGCCGTCGCCTTGGCACGCTTCACAGCGGCCGCCGCGCACGTTAAAGCTGAAACGTCCTGGCGTATACCCGCGCGAACGCGCTTCCGGTACGCCAGCGAAGAGTTCACGTACGGGCGTGAAGACGCCGGTATAGGTCGCCGGGTTGGAACGCGGCGTACGGCCAATCGGGCTCTGGTCGATGTCGATAACCTTGTCGAAATGCTCCAGCCCCTGAATATCGCGGTACGGTGCAGGCTCGGCCAGCGTCGCGCCGTTCAGCGCCCTCTGCGCAATCGGGAACAGCGTATCGTTGATCAGCGTCGATTTACCGGAACCGGACACGCCGGTAATGCAGGTAAACAGGCCAACCGGCAGCGTCAGGGTGACGTCCTTCAGATTGTTGCCGCGCGCCCCTGTGAGCTTCAGCACTTTTTCCGGGTTCGCCGCGACGCGCTGTTTTGGCACTTCAATTTTGCGCTTGCCGCTCATGTACTGGCCGGTCAGCGACTCGGGCACCGCCATAATGTCCTTCAGCGTACCTTCCGCCACCACCTGGCCGCCGTGCACGCCCGCGCCCGGGCCGATGTCGATCACGTGGTCTGCGGCGCGAATTGCGTCTTCGTCGTGCTCCACCACGATTACCGTGTTGCCGAGATTGCGCAGGTGGATCAGCGTGCCGAGCAGACGCTCGTTGTCGCGCTGGTGCAGGCCGATGGACGGTTCATCCAGCACGTACATCACGCCGACTAAGCCCGCGCCAATCTGGCTCGCCAGACGGATACGCTGGGCTTCACCGCCGGAGAGCGTTTCCGCCGAGCGGGAAAGCGTCAGGTAGTTCAGGCCAACGTTCACGAGGAACTTGAGGCGATCGCCGATCTCTTTCAGCACTTTTTCGGCGATTTTCGCACGCTGGCCGGAAAGCTTCAGGTTGTTGAAGAAGTCCATTGCGTGGCCGATGCTCATGTCTGAGATGGTCGGCAGCGCCGTGTTTTCCACAAACACGTGGCGCGCTTCGCGACGCAGACGCGTGCCCTCGCAGGTGGCGCAGGAGCGGTTGCTGATGAACTTCGCCAGCTCCTCGCGCACCGCGCTGGATTCGGTCTCTTTGTAGCGGCGCTCCATATTGTGCAGCACCCCTTCGAACGGGTGGCGACGCACGGAGGTATCGCCGCGATCGTTCATGTATTTGAACTCGATGTTCTCTTTGCCGGAACCGAACAGGATCACTTTGTGCACGTTCGGGCTCAGGGTCGCCCACGGCGCTTCAACGTCGAATTTGTAGTGCTCCGCCAGCGACTTCAGCATCTGGAAGTAGTAGAAGTTACGCTTATCCCAGCCGCGAATCGCACCGCCCGCGAGCGACAGCTCGGGGTTCTGGATCACGCGATCCGGATCGAAATACTGCTGCACGCCCAGACCGTCACAGGTCGGGCACGCGCCCGCCGGGTTGTTGAACGAGAACAGGCGCGGTTCCAGCTCGCGCATGCTGTAGCCGCAAATCGGGCAGGCGAAGTTGGCGGAGAAGAGCAGCTCTTCCGCTTTCGGGTCGTCCATGTCGGAGACCACGGCCGTGCCGCCAGAGAGTTCCAGCGCGGTTTCAAAGGATTCAGCCAGACGCGTGGCGAGATCGTCACGCACCTTAAAGCGGTCAATCACCACTTCGATGGTGTGTTTCTTTTGCAGCTCAAGCTTTGGCGGATCGGACAGGTCACACACTTCGCCGTCGATACGGGCGCGGATATAGCCCTGGCTTGCCAGGTTCTCCAGCGTTTTGGTGTGCTCGCCTTTACGCTCTTTGATGATCGGTGCCAGCAGCATCAGGCGTTTGCCTTCCGGCTGCGACAGCACGTTATCCACCATCTGGCTCACGGTCTGTGCCGCCAGCGGGACATCGTGGTCCGGGCAGCGCGGCTCACCCACGCGGGCATACAGCAGACGCAGGTAGTCGTGAATTTCGGTAATGGTACCGACCGTTGAACGCGGGTTATGCGAGGTAGACTTCTGCTCAATAGAGATAGCAGGCGATAACCCTTCAATATGATCGACATCCGGTTTTTCCATCAGCGACAGGAACTGACGCGCGTACGCCGAGAGAGATTCGACGTAACGACGCTGTCCTTCGGCATACAAAGTGTCGAAAGCCAGTGAGGATTTGCCAGACCCCGAAAGCCCGGTCACGACGATGAGTTTGTCGCGAGGGATTATGAGGTTGATATTCTTGAGATTATGGGTGCGGGCGCCCCGAACTTCGATCTTATCCATTCACCTTTCCCGGTTGGAACACGGATTGCCTGGTTTGTTTGAAGGACAAACGGCTGTCAGAAACGGCTAATTATGACACAAAATGACCTGTTTGAATATACAGTATTGGAATGCATTTTCTGATTCACTGTGTAACAATGTTGAGTTCACGGGAGAACTCTGGAACGTGCTACGCAACTATCAAAGTGCAGCATGGAAATGGTACACTCGCGCGTTTACACTATTAAGAAACGTATTCAGGAGACACGAACATGGCCAGCAGAGGCGTAAACAAGGTGATTCTCGTCGGTAATCTGGGCCAGGACCCGGAAGTACGCTACATGCCGAGTGGTGGCGCAGTTGCCAACATTACGCTGGCTACTTCCGAATCCTGGCGTGATAAAGCGACCGGTGAAATGAAAGAGCAGACCGAATGGCACCGCGTTGTGCTGTTTGGCAAACTGGCAGAAGTAGCCGGTGAGTATCTGCGTAAAGGTTCTCAGGTCTATATCGAAGGCCAGCTGCGTACCCGCAAATGGACCGACCAATCCGGTCAGGAAAAATACACCACGGAAGTGGTGGTGAACGTGGGCGGCACCATGCAAATGCTGGGTGGCCGTCAGGGCGGTGGCGCACCGGCAGGTGGCGGTCAGAACCAGCAGCAGGGTGGTTGGGGTCAGCCTAAGCAGCCGCAGGGCGGCAACCAGTTCAGCGGCGGCGCGCAGTCTCGTCCGCAGCAGCAGTCTGCTCCTGCTCCGTCTAACGAACCGCCAATGGACTTCGACGACGATATCCCGTTCTGATCAACGGATGCTAAAAAAAACCCAGACATCGTCTGGGTTTTTTTATTGCTGAAGAGATCAGGTAATCACCATCGGCCAGTCTGGTGGGGTGTGGTTCATCGCCTCAACCATCACCACTTTTATATTTTCCCAGACCGCGGCCATATCCAGCAGGGTAATGCCCAGCAGGCCCGTTGCGAACCAGCAGGCCGCGCCAAGCCCTAACAGGGTACTTATGACGGCAAGACCCGCGTAGTCGGATTTACGAAACTGAATGTTCAGCGTGCTGGCTAAAAACATCAAAACCGCGCTCAACAAGGGCCAGCGCAGGAGAACCATGCTGGTAGTAATGGTTGCCATAAAACCCATCCTCTACAAAACAGACGAACTGAATGAAACAGTGTTTCTCGTTACACAATATGTGTGAACTATATCACATTTGTTGATTTATTCGCCAGTGCCTGCGTAGCCAAAAAAGGGGATTTTATTACCCGAAAAAAGAGCATGCGGTTCGGGACCGCCTTCGGACAGGGGGGGAGGCGGATCCACAACGCGCTGAGGTAATCCCGTCGGGTAAGTGGGGAAGAGCATCTGAAGGCAGAGAGACGGCCAGCCGTGCCGTTTTTAGGGGGCGCATTATTTTCTGATAATATTGTGGTGATGTCTGATTATTTATAAAACAACGAACAAAATATACCCGCAGAAATAGGATAAAACGTCACGTTGGTGTTGTACTTTTTTCATGCCGCCAGAAGTTTTGCTTAATCAGCGATCCTCTGTTGTGTTCTCTTCAAACCTCCCGTACGCGATGGATAATTATTTTCCTTAATTAAAACGGAACGAATACTTACAGTTTAGCTTACGGGAAAATATTATCGTCATAACGAAATTTAAGATTTTTAATACTAAAAGTCAGTTGCTAACTTCGCATGATTCATGCAACGTAATCACCTGTTTAACAAAGCATCCGGCCTTCATTACTACAGGCGTACAACATGCAGGGATATAGGGCGGGAAATGAATCGTAGCGCGCGGCGCAAAATGCTCAGAGTGGTAGGGATCATCATGGTAGTTATGCTGCCGGTGATGCTTGCTCTATGGTTTGCCCAGCTACGAGCCGAGTCGGAAACGAGCGCTCAGCTACGGACATTTGCTGAACTGGCTTTAGACAAAACAGAACTGGTAATTCAACAAGTTGAACTGGCCAGGGGCGAGGCAGAAAAATATCAGGGTGAACGTTGTACGCCGGAACATCGTCAATATATGTTGAACGTTGTTCGTGGCCGCCTGTTTGTCGCCGATTTAATTTATGCAGAAGGTCAGAATTTTCTTTGTTCGACCGTTTTTACACCGGATCAACCCTACGTCATTCCGGTCGCTAATTACACGCGTAAACCTGACGTTGCTATCTATTATTTTCGCGATACGCCATTTTATACTGGCTATAAAATGACATATATGCAGCGCGGAAATTATGTCGTGGTGGTCAATCCGCTTTCTTACAGTGAAGTGATGTCTACCGATCATTCCCTCGCATGGGGGGTATACGACACGGTAACTAATGCCTTCTTTTCCGTCAGCCAGAAAGCCAATGCGACTTTATTAAATTCGATGATTCAGGATAAGGAATCGGTATTTCAAAAAGATAACCGTTTCTATACCGTCGTGAAATCGACAAATCGGCCTATTGCCGCCATCGTGTCGACGTCAGATAAACGTTTTTATGAAACGCTCTATCACCAGGCGACGTTGACGCTACCGCTGGGAATGATCTGCAGCATTATTATTTTGCTGGTGTGGTCCCGCACCCATCGTGAGCTTAATTCGCCGGGGCGCTTACTGCACCGGGCGCTAAACAAGCGCCAGCTTTGTGTGCACTATCAGCCGATTATTGATATCAAGAACAACCAGTGTGTGGGGGCAGAGGCGCTGTTGCGCTGGCCTGGTTTCAATGGGCAGGTAATGAGCCCGGCTGAGTTTATTCCGCTTGCGGAAAAAGAGGGAATGAGCGAGCGGATTACGGATTATGTCGTTGAGGAGGTGTTCAGCGATCTGGGCCATTTCCTGGCGGCGCATCCGCATCTCTATATTTCGATCAACCTGTCGGCCACGGACTTCCACTCCTCGCGGCTGATCGCCATGATTTCTGACAAGGCCCGGCACTACGCCGTACGCGCCCAGCAAATTAAAATCGAAGTGACGGAACGCGGCTTTATCGATGTGCCAAAAACCACGCCGGTGATTCAGGCCTTCCGTCAGGCGGGCTATGAAGTGGCGATCGATGATTTCGGGACCGGTTATTCCAACCTGCACAACCTCTACTCGTTGAACGTGGATATTCTGAAAATCGATAAATCGTTTATCGACACCTTAACCACCAACAGTACCAGCCACCTGATCGCCGAGCATATTATCGAGATGGCGCAAAGCCTACGGCTTAAAACCATTGCGGAAGGGGTTGAGACGGCTGAGCAGGTGAGCTGGCTGTTGAAGCGCGGCGTTGAGTTCTGTCAGGGATGGCACTTCGCGAAAGCGATGCCGCCCCAGGAGTTTATGACCTGGCAGCAGCAACCTTTGCACTGATATGCATTAATTCAACTGGTGGCGATAATCGCTCGGCGTACGGTCAAACTCGCGGCGAAACACACGGGAAAAGGTTTGTTGCGAAACATAGCCAAGATCCATCGCGATATCAAAAATCGGCCGCTGCGTTGAGCGTAACGCCTGCGCCGCCAGCAGGAGCCTGCGCTGGCGAATGTACTCCCCCAGCGTCTGGTGCATGACCGTACGGAACATTCTCTGTAAATACCATTTCGAATAGCCCGATTTTTTTGCGACCACATCAATGTTCAACGGTTGGTCGATATGATCGTCAATCCATTCAATAAGTGTCTGAATAATTTGCTGATGCGACATAAGGTTGCCCCTCTGTAGATACAACTTTCTCGGTTGATTCGTCGTTTTCTCTGCGGGGGAGTATAATTCCTCAAGTTAACTTGAGGTAAAGAGGTTTTATGGAAAAGAGATTGCCGCGCATTAAAGCGCTTTTAACCCCCGGCGAAGTGGCAAAGCGAAGCGGTGTTGCGGTATCGGCGCTCCACTTCTATGAAAGCAAAGGGTTAATTAAAAGCATCCGTAACGGCGGAAACCAGCGCCGCTACACCCGTGACGTGCTCCGCTACGTGGCGATTATCAAAATTGCGCAACGCATCGGCATTCCCCTGGCGACGATCGGTGAGGCATTCGGCGTGTTGCCGGAAGGGCACACGCTTAGCCCGAAAGAGTGGAAAGAGCTTTCGTCCCAGTGGCGTGAAGAGCTGGACAGGCGTATCCACACGCTGGTGGCGCTGCGTGACGAGCTGGACGGCTGTATCGGCTGCGGCTGCCTGTCCCGTAGCGACTGCCCGCTACGTAACCCTGGCGACAGGCTGGGCGAGCAGGGGACCGGGGCGCGGTTGCTGGAGGAGGATTAAGTTCTTGCGGCAAAAAGCATAATAAAGAACTAAAGCGCCACTAAGGGCGCTTTAGTTTTTCCCGGTCTTTGTCTTTCTCTCTATCCCGCTGGTTCACGGGAGGGTTTCCCCCGACATCAGCACCCCTCGTGTCGAGCTGGTTGGGGAGGTTCCGGATTGTGCTGACACTTTAATTCTATGCAAGACCCGTTTTTTCGCCAGCCGCGCTAGCCGTTTTTTAGACGAAATTTTTTCGCGGTGTTGTTCGATTTTCTATAGTTAAAAAGTATGAATAACAGGAGAAAATCATGCTCACGGTACATCACCTTAACCAGTCGCGCTCGCACCGCGTGATCTGGGCGCTGGAAGAGCTCGCCCTGCCTTATGAGATTGTTCACTACCAGCGCGAAAAGAACATGCTGGCACCCGAGTCCCTCAAAAAGGTGCATCCGTTGGGCAAATCGCCGGTCATTGAAGATAACGGGCTGATCCTTGCGGAGTCAGGCGCCATTCTGGAATATCTGCAGGAAACCTATGATGCCGAATCGCGGCTGAAGCCTTTAGACCCCGCGCATAAGGTGCAATACCGCTTCTGGCTGCATTACGCAGAAGGGTCGCTGATGCCGCTGCTGCTCATGAAGCTGGTCTTCAGCAGCCTGGGCAAACCGCCCGTGCCGTTTGGCATCCGAACGCTGGGCAAGGCGCTGGGGCAGGGGGTACAGAAAGCGTATCTCAACCCCCAGCTGGAGACCCATGCGCGCTTTATTGACTCACATCTTGCTAAAAACAGCTGGTTTGCCGGAGAGACGTTAAGCATGGCCGACATTCAGATGAGCTTCCCCCTCTTTGCCCTGCTGGCGCGCGGCGGCATTGCTAATCTTCCGCATATTCAGGCATGGAAGCAAAAAGTGGAAACTAGTCCTGGCTGGCAAAGAACCCTGCAACAAGGTGGCCCGTTAACGATCCCGGGCGAGGATTGAAATGTAAACAAATTGCGCATAGACGATAACGTTTGCGCATCCTCTGTTTATTTCTTCATCGTCATAAGTGAATTTTAGCGAAAAACGACAAAGTTCAGTTGAAAAGGGCGGGTATTAGGCTGGATAATCGTTTGCCTTAATTTGACCACCCGTTTTATAAGCGCGGAGCTAAACGTTTGCTTTTTTTGTGACGCCCTTTCGTCGCAAACGCAACACACGGATTTGACGTTTTAGCTGGCAGCGGTGTCTCCACCACGCTTATGGACGTTCTATAAAAACTCTCAGGGGATGTTTTCTATGTCTACGCCATCTGCGCGTACCGGCGGTTCACTTGACGCCATGTTTAAAATTTCGGCTCGTGGCAGCACCGTGCGCCAGGAAGTCGTTGCCGGTCTGACCACGTTTCTGGCGATGGTTTACTCCGTCATCGTGGTGCCGGGCATGCTGGGCAAGGCGGGCTTCCCGCCTGCGGCTGTCTTTGTCGCCACCTGCCTGGTGGCCGGCGTGGGCTCCATCGTAATGGGCCTGTGGGCGAACCTGCCGCTGGCGATTGGTTGCGCCATCTCTTTGACCGCCTTTACCGCGTTCAGTCTGGTGCTGGGCCAGCAGATCAGCGTACCGGTTGCCCTCGGCGCCGTGTTCCTGATGGGCGTACTGTTTACCGTTATTTCTGCCACCGGCATCCGTAGCTGGATTTTGCGCAACCTGCCGCAGGGCGTGGCGCACGGCACCGGTATCGGTATCGGCCTGTTCCTGCTGCTGATCGCTGCCAACGGCGTGGGTCTGGTCATCAAGAACCCGCTGGACGGCCTGCCGGTAGCGCTCGGTCATTTCGCGAGCTTCCCGGTCATTATGTCGCTCATCGGTCTGGCGGTGATTATCGGCCTGGAAAAACTGAAGGTGCCGGGCGGCATTTTGCTGACCATTATTGGCATTTCTATTGTCGGCCTGATTTTCGATCCGACCGTTCACTTCTCCGGTATTTTCGCCATGCCGTCGCTGAGCGATGACAAAGGCAACTCCCTGATCGGCAGCCTGGATATCGTCGGCGCGCTGAACCCGGTGATCCTGCCAAGCGTGCTGGCGCTGGTGATGACCGCGGTATTTGACGCCACCGGTACCATTCGCGCGGTGGCCGGTCAGGCCAACCTGCTGGATAAAGACGGTCAGATTATTGATGGCGGCAAAGCGCTGACCACCGACTCCCTGAGCAGCGTCTTCTCTGGTCTGGTGGGTGCGGCGCCTGCGGCGGTGTATATCGAATCTGCAGCGGGTACGGCGGCAGGCGGTAAAACCGGTCTGACGGCCATCACCGTCGGCGTGCTGTTCCTGCTGATCCTGTTCCTCTCTCCGCTCTCCTACCTGGTACCTGCGTATGCGACCGCGCCAGCGCTGATGTACGTCGGCCTGCTGATGCTGAGCAACGTGGCGAAAATCGATTTTGCGGACTTCGTGGAAGCGATGTCCGGCCTGATTACCGCAGTGTTTATCGTCCTGACCTGTAACATCGTGACCGGCATTATGATCGGCTTTGCCTCGCTGGTGATTGGCCGCCTGGTCTCCGGTGAGTGGCGCAAGCTGAACATCGGCACCGTGGTGATCGCCGTTGCGTTGGTCGCCTTCTACGCGGGCGGCTGGGCAATCTGAGTTATCCATTGATGCGAAAACGGGTGGCTCAGGCCGCCCGTTTTTATTTTCAGGACTCATCCCGTTGCCTTTTGCGTTACTCTGGAGAGGATAGAATAAGAGGCACGACGCCTCAGGTTTGGCTTAAAAAGAAACACAGCAAACAGGGAACGCATGGAAATTTTCTTCACAATACTCATCATGACCCTTGTGGTCTCATTATCCGGGGTGGTTACACGCGTACTGCCCTTCCAGGTCCCCCTGCCTTTAATGCAAATAGCCATCGGTGCGCTGCTGGCGTGGCCGACGTTCGGTCTGCACGTGGAGTTCGATCCGGAACTGTTCCTCGTGCTGTTTATCCCGCCGCTGCTGTTTGCCGATGGGTGGAAAACGCCGACGCGCGAATTTCTTGAGCATGGGCGAGAGATCTTCGGCCTGGCGCTGGCGCTGGTGGTCGTTACCGTGGTCGGGATTGGTTTCCTGATCTACTGGGCCGTACCGGGTATCCCGTTAATACCCGCCTTTGCGCTGGCCGCCGTGCTGTCGCCGACCGACGCCGTGGCCCTTTCCGGCATTGTGGGTGAAGGGCGCATTCCGAAGAAAATAATGGGCATTTTGCAGGGCGAGGCGTTAATGAACGACGCTTCCGGCCTGGTGGCCCTGAAGTTTGCCGTGGCGGTAGCCATGGGCACCATGGTCTTTACCATTGGTGGCGCGACCCTGGAATTCTTCAAGGTGGCGATTGGCGGTATTCTCGCGGGTTTCGTGGTGAGCTGGCTGTATGGTCGTTCGCTGCGCTTCCTCAGCCGCTGGGGCGGCGATGAACCGGCGACGCAAATCGTTCTGCTGTTCCTGCTGCCGTTTGCCTCTTACCTTATCGCTGAACATATCGGCGTCTCGGGCATTCTGGCGGCGGTAGCGGCGGGGATGACCATCACCCGCTCCGGCGTGATGCGCCGCGCGCCGCTGGCGATGCGCCTGCGCGCCAACAGCACCTGGGCGATGCTGGAATTTGTCTTTAACGGCATGGTCTTCCTGCTGCTGGGCCTGCAGCTGCCGGGCATTATGGAATCCTCGCTGATCGCGGCGGAGGCGGATCCAAACGTTGAAGTCTGGATGCTGTTTACCGATATAGTGCTGATCTACATGGCATTAATGCTGGTGCGTTTCGGCTGGCTGTGGACGATGAAAAAGTTCAGCGTCCGCTTCCTGACCAAAAAGCCGATGGAGTTCGGCTCCTGGACCACGCGCGAGCTGCTGATTGCCTCCTTCGCGGGCGTACGCGGGGCGATAACCCTCGCCGGTGTGCTCTCTATTCCGCTGCTGCTGCCGACGGGCGACGTCTTCCCGGCGCGCTACGAGCTGGTGTTCCTGGCGGCGGGCGTGATCCTCTTCTCGCTGTTTGTCGGCGTGATTATGCTGCCGATTTTACTCCAGCACATTGATGCCGGTGACTCGACCCAACAGCACAAAGAGGAGCGGATAGCCCGCGCGGCGACGGCGGAAGTGGCGATAGTGGCCATTGAGAAGATGGAGGAGCGTCTGGCTGCCGATGCCGAAGAGAACATTGATAACCAGCTGCTGAAGGAAGTCAGTTCACGCGTAATTGGTAATTTGCGCCGTCGTGCTGACGGACGTAACGACGTGGAAAGCTCGCTGCAGGAAGAGAACCTCGAGCGTCGTTTCCGCCTGGCGGCGCTGCGCTCCGAGCGTGCCGAGCTGTATCACCTGCGCGCGACGCGTCAGATCAGCAACGAGACGCTGCAAAAGCTGCTGCACGATCTGGACCTGTTAGAAGCGCTGTTAATAGAGAATCAGTAGCGCGTTGTTGCCCGGTGGCGCTGCGCTTACCGGGCCTACGTTTGAACCGTAGGCCGGGTAAGGCGAAGCCGCCACCCGGCACTATTCAGACCGCACCCAAAACCCCTCACAACATTGCAGCCACGCCTGTGCGCTGTGCGAAAGATACACCCCTTCACGCCAAATCATCCCCAACTGCCAGTGCAGGTCACTCTCCAGCGGGATCCAGCGCAGCGTGTTTTTATCCAGCCGCTCGCAGATCGGCTGCGGCAGAATGGCAATTCCCACGCCCGCCTGCACCATCGCCGCCAGGAAATCCCACTGGCCGCTGCGCACCGCAATGCGGGGCTTCACGTTATGGTGGTTAAACAGGGTCATCAGCTGGCGGCTTAAGGCGAAGTCTTCGTTGTAGATCAGCAGCGGGTGTTCACCGAGCAGATCGGGCTTCACTGAGTCTATCTTCAGCCAGTCGCCGGAGCGGGGCACCAGCACGCACAGCGGATGGCTGAACAGCGGCAGCGTTGCCAGCCCGCTCTCTTCCTCCACGGGAAGGGCCGTCATCGCCACGTCCAGCTCGCCGTTGATCACCGCCTGCTGCACGGTCAGGCCGCCAAATTCAGAAATTTTGAGCTCAACGCCAGGGTAACGCTGGCGAAACAGGCTTATCGGCCCGGCCATCATCATGCCGACCATCGGCGGAATGCCGAGCCGCAGCAGACCTTTCGTCAGGTGGTTGATGTCCGCAAGCTCGGCCTCAAGCTGGCGAAACTCCGCCAGGATCGCCAGCCCGCGCTCGAACACCACGCGTCCGGTATCGGTCAGCAGCAGCTTGCGTCCGTCGCGGATCAGCAGGGTACAGTTCAGCTCGTCTTCGAGGTTTTTCAGCATCTTGCTGATGGTTGGCTGGGTAACGAACAACTTCTCCGCTGCGCGGGTAAAACTTTGCTGGCGAACCACCTCGACAAAATAGCGCAGCGTTCTTATGTCCATGATTATTCCTCGAAACTATACCTTCGATGATTTTAATTCATTTCAGTCGATGACGTACGCTCACTATACTGGCGCCTCGTCTCATTTCTGAGGAAAACCCCCATGGCCGTGGCGTTAAGCCGTGTTACGCCTGCCGTTGTGCAACGACTCCAGGTCCCGGTTCAGGTACTGCTCTACGCGGGACTGTTTATTTTTGCGGAATACCTTGTCGACTGGCTGCATCTGCCTTTACCCGCCAACCTGGTGGGAATGGTGCTGATGCTGGTGCTGATCCTCTGCCGCGCGTTGCCCCTCAGCTGGGTGCGCGCCGGCGCGCGCTGGCTGCTGGCGGAGATGCTGCTGTTCTTCGTTCCGGCCGTGGTGGCGGTGGTGAACTATGCGCAGCTGCTGATGGTCGACGGCTGGCGCATCTTCACGGTTATTGCCCTGAGCACGCTGATGGTGCTGGGTGCCACCGCCTGGGTGGTGGATAAGGTGTACCGGTTCGAAATCAGCAGGCAAAAGCATGACTAACTTTCAGATAAGCGTGTTGTGCCTGATCGTGACGGTCGCCATCTACTTTGCCAACAAGCGCCTGTATCGCCGCTTTCGCACGCTGCCGCTGATGCCGCTGGTCTTCACGCCGATCCTGCTGGTGCTGATGCTGGTCTTCGGCCATATCTCCTGGCAGAACTACATTGGTGAATCCCACTGGCTGCTGTGGCTGCTCGGCCCGGCGACTATCGCCTTTGCGGTGCCGGTGTATGACAACCTGGCGATTATCAAACGCCACTGGATGTCGCTCAGCGCGGGCGTCGTCACCGCGACGGTGGTGGCGGTCTGTAGCTCCGTCTGGCTGGCGCGGCTGTTTACCCTCTCCGATGAAATTCAGCGCAGCCTGGCCGTGCGCTCGGTGACCACGCCGTTTGCGCTGGCGGCCGCCAAACCGCTCGGCGGGCAGCCGGATCTGGTGGCGCTGTTTGTGGTGGTGACGGGCGTCTTTGGCATGGCGGTGGGAGATGTACTGTTCCTGCGGCTCTCTATCCGTGAAGGGATGGCGAAAGGAGCAGGGTTTGGCGCGGCATCTCACGGGGCAGGCACGGCGCGTTCGTATGAGCTGGGTCAGCAGGAAGGGGTCGTTGCAAGCCTGGTGATGATGCTCTCGGGCGTGACGATGGTGCTGATTGCGCCGCTGGTGGCGTGGGTGATGTTTTAAGCTCCCCGGCCAGCGTGACCGGGGAGAAAGGCTTAGTGTGCGCGGCCCTGCTCAACGCCGAGGCCGGTTTGTGAGCGGATAAACTGGGCGCGGAATTTCTCACGCTCCAGGTTACCCTCCGGCGAGTTGTCGGTAGCCGAGAAGATCCAGATACCGATAAACGCCACGGCAATGGAGAACAGCGCCGGGTACTCGTACGGGAAGATAGCGCTTTCGTGACCGAGGATCTGCACCCAGATGGTCGGGCCGAGGATCATCAGAATTACCGCTGTCAGCAGGCCGAGCCAGCCGCCTATCATCGCCCCACGGGTGGTCAGTTTGGACCAGTACATGGAGAGCAGAATGATTGGGAAGTTACAGCTTGCCGCAATTGAGAAGGCCAGTCCCACCATAAAGGCGATGTTCTGTTTCTCAAACAGGATCCCCAGCAGAATAGCGACCACGCCCAGCACCAGCACGGTGATTTTGGAAACCTTCAGCTCGTCGCGCTCGCTCGCGCCTTTACGGAAGACGTTGGCGTAGAGGTCGTGCGATACCGCAGACGCGCCCGCCAGCGTCAGCCCGGCGACCACCGCAAGGATGGTGGCGAAGGCCACGGCGGAGATAAAGCCGAGGAACAGGTTGCCGCCCACCGCGTCGGCCAGGTGCACCGCCGCCATGTTGTTACCACCAATCAGCGCGCCCGCCGCGTCTTTAAACGCCGGGTTCGCGCCCACCAGCATGATCGCGCCGAAGCCGATGATAAAGGTCAGGATGTAGAAGTAACCCATAAAGCCGGTGGCGTAGAAGACGCTCTTACGTGCTTCACGCGCGTCTGACACCGTGAAGAAACGCATCAGAATGTGCGGCAGGCCAGCGGTACCAAACATCAGGCCGAGACCGAGAGAGAGCGCGGAGATCGGATCTTTCACCAGCCCGCCCGGGCTCATGATCGCTTCTCCTTTCGGGTGGACAGCCATCGCTTCGGTGAACAGGTTATTGAAGCTGAAGCCGACGTGCTTCATCACCATAAAGGCCATAAAGCTCGCGCCGAACAGCAGCAGTACGGCTTTGATGATCTGCACCCAGGTGGTGGCCAGCATGCCGCCGAACAGAACGTACATCACCATCAGCACGCCCACCAGCACCACCGCGACGTGGTAGTTCAGGCCAAACAGCAGTTCGATAAGCTTGCCCGCGCCCACCATCTGGGCGATCAGATACAGCGCCACCACCACCAGCGAGCCGCAGGCGGAGAGGGTACGAATCGGCCCCTGCTTCAGGCGATAGGATGCCACGTCAGCGAAGGTGTAACGTCCCAGGTTGCGCAAGCGTTCGGCAATCAGGAACAGAATGATCGGCCAGCCGACAAGGAAGCCGAGGGAGTAGATCAGGCCGTCATAGCCGGAGGTGTACACCAGTGCGGAGATCCCGAGGAACGAGGCGGCGGACATAAAGTCACCCGCAATCGCCAGGCCGTTCTGGAAGCCGGTAATGTTGCCGCCCGCAGTGTAGTAATCGTTACGGGAGCGAACGCGTTTCGACGCCCAGTACGTAATGTACAGCGTCAGCACCACGAAAATCAGGAACATGATAATCGCCTGCCAGTTGGTTGGCTGGCGCTGTACCTCGCCGGTAATGGCATCCGCCGCGTGGGCGGCAAAGGGAAGTGTGGCGGCTAGCGCCGTCAGGACTCGCTTCATGATGCTTTTACCTCTTGCAGTACCGCTTTATTAAGACGATCGAACTCACCGTTCGCGCGCCAGACGTAGACGCCGGTCAGCACAAATGAAATCACGATCACGCCAATGCCAATGGGGATACCGCGCGTCACGCTGGTGCCCTCATGTAACGGGGTGCCCAGCCAGTGCGGCGCAAAGGCGATCAGCAGAATAAAGCCGACATAGATAATCAGCATGATGATGGAAAGGGTGAAGGCAAACCGTTGCCGCTTATCGACGAGCTCCCTGTAGTGCGCACTATTCTCTATCTGCTGACAAATATCGTTATTCATCACAGAAATCTCCAGAGGTAAGGTTGGTTTGTTTTATCCCCTCTCCCCTATGGGGAGAGGGTGAGGGGAGGAAGGTGCGGTCTGATGCCCTCACCCCGGCCCTCTCCCACGGGGAGAGGGAGAAAACACTAGGATGGCATTGCGATGGCCTGCTTCTCTTCGAGCAGTTTGTCCACCACGCCAGGATCGGCAAGCGTTGAGGTATCGCCGAGGTTGCTGGTATCGCCTGCCGCGATTTTGCGCAGGATACGGCGCATAATCTTGCCGGAACGGGTTTTCGGCAGCGAGTCTGTCCAGTGCAGTACGTCCGGCGTGGCAAGCGGGCCAATCTCTTTACGTACCCAGTTGCGCACCTCGGTATACAGCTCCGGCGACGGCTCTTCACCGTGGTTCAGGGTGACGTAGGCGTAGATCGCCTGGCCCTTGATGTTGTGAGGAATGCCGACCACCGCCGCTTCGGCAATCTTCGGATGCGACACCAGCGCGGACTCAATTTCTGCCGTACCCAGACGGTGGCCGGAAACGTTCAGCACGTCGTCCACGCGTCCGGTGATCCAGTAATAACCGTCTTCATCCCGGCGCGCGCCGTCGCCGCTGAAGTACATGTTTTTAAAGGTCGAGAAGTAGGTCTGCTCGAAGCGCTCGTGATCGCCAAACAGCGTGCGCGCCTGGCCCGGCCAGGAGTCTGTGATCACCAGGTTACCCTCGGTGGCGCCTTCCTGCGGATTGCCTTCGTTATCCACCAGCGCAGGCTGCACGCCGAAGAACGGACGGGTTGCCGAGCCGGCCTTCAGCTGCGTGGCACCCGGCATTGGGGTGATCATGAAGCCGCCGGTTTCGGTCTGCCACCAGGTGTCCATCACCGGGCACTTCTCGTTACCGATTTTCTTCCAGTACCACTCCCAGGCTTCCGGGTTGATGGGCTCGCCCACGGAGCCGAGGATGCGCAATGAGGAGCGGTCAGTGCCCTCGATGGCCTTATCGCCTTCCGCCATTAACGCGCGGATCGCCGTTGGCGCGGTGTAAAGAATGTTGACCTGGTGCTTATCGACCACCTGACACATGCGCGCCGGGGTCGGCCAGTTCGGTACGCCCTCAAACATCAGCGTCGTTGCGCCGCAGGCCAGCGGGCCGTACAGCAGGTAGCTGTGTCCGGTGACCCAACCCACGTCGGCGGTACACCAGTAGATGTCGCCCGGATGGTAGTCGAAGACGTATTTAAAGGTGGTGGCCGCATAGACCAGATAGCCGCCGGTGGTGTGCAGTACGCCTTTCGGTTTACCGGTTGAGCCGGAGGTGTAAAGAATAAACAGCGGATCTTCCGCGTTCATCTCTTCCGGCTGATGCTGGTCGCTCGCTTTTTCAATCAGGTCGCTCCACCACAGGTCACGCCCCTCGTGCCAGTCGATCTTGCCGCCGGTACGCTTGAGGACAATGACGTTATTGATGGATTTGACGTTCGGGTTTTTCAGCGCTTCATCGACGTTTTTCTTCAGCGGAATACCGCGCCCGGCGCGTACGCCCTCGTCGGCGGTGATCACCAGCTTCGAGTTCGAGTCAACGATGCGCCCGGCAACCGCTTCAGGGGAGAAGCCGCCGAAGATGACGGAGTGGATCGCGCCAATACGCGCGCAGGCGAGCATAGCTACCGCCGCTTCCGGCACCATCGGCATGTAGATCGCCACCACGTCGCCTTTTTTAATCCCCTGGTCCAGCAGCACGTTAGCGAAGCGGCAGACGTCGCGGTGCAGCTCTTTATAAGAGATGTGTTTGCTCTGAGAGGCATCGTCGCCTTCCCAGATAATGGCCGTTTCGTTGCCGCGTTCGGCAAGATGGCGGTCCAGGCAGTTCGCCGCCAGGTTCAGCGTGCCGTCTTCATACCATTTAATGGAGACGTTGCCTGGCGCGAAAGAGGTATTCTTCACCTTCTGATAAGGTTTGATCCAGTCAAGGATGTGACCCTGCTCGGCCCAGAAGGCGTCCGGGTTGGTAACAGATTGCTGATATTTCTCGTGGTACTGCTCCGGGGTGATCAGGCAACGGTCCGCAATGTTTGCGGGAATGTCGTGTTTGTGTATTTGGCTCATGGCTTTTTTTCTCCTTGTAAGATGTTAATAATATGTCGCAAAAACGTTAATAGTAGGGGCTTTACAAGCTTTGTTTAGTATTTGGGCGACAGATCACGCATTGTTTGAACAGGTTGAAAATTGAGCGAATGAAACTTTGAAGGGAAATAATTCACGATGCCGATTATTCACAATTCTTTATAAAAAAGCGTTTTTATAACAAAAGGTTATTTATCAGAATTATGACAAACTTGCGTCATAACCGCTTTTGATAGTGAAATGCGTCGTTCTTTAAGGCTTGCGCAACAGGTCGTGCAAATGATACTCATACGCCGCGTTAAAAAATCCCATAAACCAACGCAACACAATTCATACCCTTTCAGTATGTCTCCATATTCATGCAGTTTTGCTGGTGCGGAGATTTCATTGAGGAAGTCAGTTTCTATGAAAAATTTGAAAGTCAGCCTGGCCTGGCAGATCCTGCTGGCCCTTGTGCTGGGCATCTTGCTGGGCAGTTATCTTCATTATCATAGCGACAGCCGCGAGTGGCTGATTGCGAACCTGCTCTCTCCGGCAGGCGATATTTTTATTCATCTGATTAAGATGATTGTGGTGCCCATTGTGATCTCGACGCTGGTGGTCGGTATCGCGGGCGTCGGCGATGCGAAGCAGTTAGGTCGCATTGGCGCGAAAACTATTCTCTATTTCGAAGTGATCACCACGGTTGCGATTATCCTCGGCATAACGCTGGCGAACGTATTCCAGCCAGGCTCCGGGATCGATATGTCGCAGCTGGCGACGGTGGATATTTCGAAATACCAAAGCACCACCGCTGACGTGCAGAGCCATTCCCACGGTCTGATGGGGACTATCCTGTCGCTGGTGCCGACCAACATCATTGCTTCCATGGCGAAAGGCGAGATGCTGCCGATCATCTTCTTCTCGGTGCTGTTTGGTCTGGGGCTCTCCTCCTTGCCGGCAACGCACCGTGAGCCGCTGGTGACCGTATTCCGCTCTATCTCCGAAACCATGTTCAAAGTGACCCACATGGTGATGCGCTACGCGCCGGTTGGGGTGTTCGCGCTTATCGCCGTGACCGTGGCGAACTTTGGTTTTGCCTCCCTGTGGCCGCTGGCGAAGCTGGTGATCCTGGTGCACTTCGCCATTCTGTTCTTCGCACTGGTGGTGCTGGGGATTGTGGCGCGCCTGTGCGGGCTGAGTATCTGGATCCTGATCCGTATCCTGAAGGATGAACTGATTCTGGCGTACTCCACCGCAAGCTCCGAGAGCGTGCTGCCGCGCATTATCGAGAAGATGGAGGCGTACGGTGCGCCAGCGTCGATAACGAGCTTCGTGGTGCCGACCGGCTACTCCTTTAACCTGGATGGCTCGACGTTGTACCAGAGTATTGCGGCGATCTTTATCGCGCAGCTGTACGGCATTGACCTGTCGCTGTGGCAGGAGATCGTACTGGTTCTGACGCTGATGGTGACCTCAAAGGGCATCGCAGGCGTGCCGGGCGTCTCCTTCGTGGTGCTGCTGGCGACGCTGGGCAGCGTGGGTATTCCGCTGGAAGGCCTGGCGTTTATCGCCGGTGTGGACCGTATCCTCGATATGGCGCGTACGGCGCTTAACGTGGTGGGTAACGCGCTGGCGGTGCTGGTTATCGCCAAGTGGGAACACAAATTCGACCGTAAAAAAGCGCTGGCGTATGAACGCGAAGTGCTGGGTCGTTTTGATAAGACGGCTGACCAGTAACATCCTAAGCCCGGTGGCGCTGCGCTTACCGGGCCTACGGGTTTTGTAGGCCCGGTAAGGCGAAGCCGCCACCCGGCACGTTATTCTCCGCTCAACGCATCAAACTCCTCACACCCCGTATCAAACCCTTCGGTACAGCTCAGGTTTAGCCAGTAGAGCGCTTTCTGCTTATTCGGCGTGATAAAGCCTTTCTCTCCCTGCTGGAACAGCATCCCTGCCCAGTACTCCGCATAGCCGGTACGTGACAGTGACGAGCTGCGCTTAAACCATGACGCCGCCTGTACGTCATCCTGCGGCACCTCTACGCCGTTGGCATAAATCAGCCCCAGCAGCAGCTGCGCATCGACCGCCGAGTCGTTGTCGATATCTTCGGCCGCCGTTTGCAGGAGCTTGATGGCCTGAGGATAGTCGGTTTTACCCGCCTGCGTGTTCACCATAATACGCGCCAGCATAATCGTGCCGCGCTTGCTGCCGGCGATGGTGGCCTGCTGTGCCAGCGCTTTAGCCTGAGCGTAATCCCCCTGCGTAAAGAGGATCTGCGAGAGTAACCCCATGGCGTCGACATCACCGCCTTTTGCGGCTTTCTCGGCCCACAGCGCTGCCTGCTTTCTGTCACCGGAGCTGAAGTAGGTATCGGCGAGATAATACTGGGCGCGGGCATCGCCGGCTTCCGCCTGCTTCTGATACTGGCTGCCTATCTCATCCGCGCGGGCGAACGACGTAAAAAATAACAACAACAGAAAAATGGCTTTCATGGATTCTTATCATCTGGGTACACGCCGCGCAGTATAATCGCGGTAGCAAAAGAAAAAAATGGGTGCATTAAGACCTCAGCATCCTACAAGCCGGGCGGAACCGTGGTTTCGCCCGTAGAGGTTAGCCTGCCACGCAGGCTAATTTCGCCGCCACCTCCTGATGTTCACTCTTTATTGAAAACTCGCACAGTCTACCGCGAGTAATAAAGGTAAATATCACTATCGTCAGGCAGATAATAAAGACGATGCCTAACGCAGTTTTTAATGGCGTCATGCCTTTTACTCCTTGTCAAAAAAAGAATAAGAGGCTACTCTCAACCTGTTGGTAGTTGAGGGGTAGCCTCGGGTGAATGAAAATTTCCCGGGGCTTTCCACTTTCTGTCCCTCAACAATGCTCAAGACAGAAAGTCTTAAGCACCCGCCGCACATCTTATCCTTCTGAATTAAAATGCAAAGATGTAATTCTGTTCTGAGCAAATTACATTATTTTGCGAGCCGCTTTCCAGAATAATAATTTATATTTTTAATGTTTTAAGCGGAAATAAAAAGGGAGTGAATAACTCACTCCCTTTATTCAACGATTAATTAACGGCTTCAACCCATTGCGCTTTCACGCAGCCGTGCTTTCAGCTTGTTATATTCGTCGATCACATACTGTTCCGCCGCGTGCTGATCCGCTATCGGCTCCACGTTGACGGCGCAGTATTTATACTCCGGCGTTTTGGTTATCGGGCTGAGGTTCTCCGTCACCAGCTCGTTACAGGCACCAATCCACCACTGGTAGGTCATATAGACAGCCCCTTTGTTGGGACGGTCGCTGACCTGCGCGCGGGTAATGATGCGGCCTTTGCGCGAATTCACCCACACCAGCGCTTCATCCTCAATGCCGAGGCGCTCCGCATCGGCGGTGTTGATCTGCGCGTAGCCCGGTTCGTCCGCCAGCGCCGCCAGCGCGGCGCAGTTGCCGGTCATTGAACGACAGGAGTAGTGGCCTACTTCACGCACGGTAGAGAGCACCATCGGGTATTCGTCGGTGAGTTTATCGATCGGCGCAACCCAGTCGCAGGTGAAGAACTGCGCCAGCCCGTTCGGGGTGTCAAATTTCTCTTTAAAGAGATACGACGTCCCCTGGTCGGCCTCCGACTCGTCCCGGCACGGCCACTGGATGTAGCCCAGCTCACCCATTTTTTCATAGGTTGCCCCATAAAAGTCCGGGCACAGATGCCGCAGCTCGTCCCAGATCTCCTGGGTGTTGTTGTAGTGCATCGGGTAGCCCATGCGGGTGGCGATTTCGCTGATGATCTGCCAGTCCGTTTTCAAATCCCACTTCGGCTCGACCGCCTTAAAGAAGCGCTGGAAGCCGCGGTCCGCCGCCGTGTAGACGCCTTCATGCTCGCCCCAGGAGGTCGACGGGAGAATCACATCCGCCGCCGCCGCGGTTTTGGTCATGAAGATATCCTGGACAATCACCAGCTCCAGATCCTCAAAGCCTTTGCGCACCGCAGACAGCTCGGCGTCGGTCTGGAGCGGATCTTCACCCATGATGTAGGCCGCCCGCACTTCACCGTGCGCCGCGCGGTGCGGCAGCTCGCTGATGCGATAGCCGGTGTGTGCCGGCAGGCTCTCCACGCCCCAGGCCTTCGCGAACTTCTCGCGGTTTTCCGGGTACTTCACGTACTGGTAGCCCGGATACGTGTCCGGCAGCGCGCCCATGTCGCAGGCACCCTGGACGTTATTCTGGCCGCGAACCGGGTTAACGCCGACGTGCGCTTTGCCCAGATTCCCGGTCAGCATCGCGAGGCTGGTCAGGGAGCGCACGGTTTCCACGCCCTGGTAGAACTGGGTCACGCCCATGCCCCACAGGATGGCGGCGGTTTTCGCTCCGGCATACATCCGTGCCGCCTGGCGGATCTCCTGCGCGCTCACGCCGGTTATCGCCTCTACCGACTCCGGCGTGTAGCCTTCGACAATTTTCCGGTACTCTTCAAACCCTTCCGTACGCGTGGCGACAAACGCCTGATCGTACAGGTTTTCCTCGATAATGACGTGCCCCATCGCATTCAACAGCGCGATATTCGAGCCGTTTTTCAGCGCAATGTGCATATCCGCAATGCGCGCGGTTTCGATTTTGCGCGGATCGCAGACGATAATTTTCGCCCCGTTCTGTTTAGCGCGAATCACGTGGTTCGCGACGATAGGGTGAGAATCCGCCGGGTTATAACCGAAGATAAACACCAGATCGGTGTTATCTATCTCGTTGATAGCATTACTCATTGCGCCGTTACCGACCGACTGGTGCAGACCTGCAACCGATGGGCCGTGTCAGACGCGAGCGCAGCAGTCGACGTTATTGGTACCAATAACGGCGCGCGCGAATTTTTGCATCACGTAGTTGGTTTCATTCCCGGTCCCGCGTGAGGAGCCGGTGGTCTGAATGGCATCCGGGCCATACTTGGCCTTAATAGCACTCAGGCGCGTGGCGACGTAATCCAGCGCCTCGTTCCAGGAGACGGCTTCCAGCTTGCCGCCGCGCTCGCGGCGGATCATAGGGTTTTTCAGGCGCGGGGTGAGGATTTGTGTATCGTTAATAAAATCCCAGCCGTAATACCCCTTCAGGCACAGCGTGCCCTGGTTGGTTTTCCCCTGCGCGGCCTCCGCCCGGACGATTTTGCCGTTATCGACCACCAGGTGGATCTTGCAACCTGAGGCACAATAAGGGCAAACCGTGACGACTTTTTTCATCAGTCTGCTCCAGTTAATCAAATCTTTCGCACCGACTAATGCAGCTTCTATGCCATGTTTTTAGTGGGGTTACTCACCGGCTTTACGGTGCATTCCCGGCGAAATCCCTGACGAAAAGCAGACAATCGTCAAAATTGACGTGTCGAATGAGCGGCGGATGTGACATGGGTTGAATTTCCGTCACGGAAAAATCCATTTCACTGGAGCCGACGGCAGAATGGTTCAGACTTAACATAATCCCCTGACGGAAGCATATGATGAAACCGGCGATTCTGGTGGTTGATGACGATATGGCAGTGTGTGAACTGCTGCAGGATGTGCTGAGCGAGCACGTCTTTAGCGTGCTTGTCTGCCACAACGGCCAGGATGCGCTGCGGCAGGTCCAACAGGAGCCGGCTATCGCCCTTGTTCTGCTGGATATGATGCTGCCGGACATCAACGGCCTGCAGGTTTTGCTGCAGCTGCAAAAGCAGCGCCCGGCGCTACCGGTGATCATGTTAACCGGGCTGGGCAGTGAATCAGACGTGGTGGTGGGGCTGGAGATGGGGGCTGACGATTATATTGGCAAACCGTTCAACCCGCGCGTGGTGGTCGCCCGCGTGAAGGCGGTGCTGAGGCGTACGGGCGTGCTGGCGGCGGAAGCTCCCGCCGCGGGCATTGTGTTTAACGGATGGACGCTGGATACCTCCCGCTGCGAGCTGAGCGATCCGCAGCGTAATACCGTGCCCTTAACCCAGGGCGAGTACGGCCTGCTGCTGGCGCTCACGCAGAATGCCCGCCGGGTGCTGAGCCGCGATCGCCTGCTCGAGCTGACCCACAGCGAAAGCGCCGACGTGTTCGATCGCACGATTGACGTGCTGATCATGCGCCTGCGCCGGAAAATAGAGGCTAACCCGCATCAGCCTGCGCTTATCAAAACGATCCGCGGGCTGGGTTACGTGTTTGCCTCCGATGTGAGCCGACCCGAACAGGCGGCATAAGGCTTACGTTATCGCCGGAACAATGATGGCGGCAAAGATTGCAGCGATGCACAGATACTTGATGGCGTAATAGGCCTTACGGTTTCTTTTTTTCAGACGCTGTCCCCGCTCGCGGCCCGCATGAACGTATTTAAAAATGCGGTTAATGCCGCCGGTGCTGTCATTCTCGTCATTCGGTGAGCGGGCTGCAGACATCAGCGTGGTCCCCACCCAATGGTTAACCGCCTGCGCCCAGCGCCACTTCATCGGACGTTCAATATCGCAGAAGAGAATAATGCGCGTTTGATCCGATTTATTTTCTGCCCAGTGGACGTAGGTCTCATCAAAAATAACGGCTTCGCCATCCCGCCAGCTGTGGCGCTGCCTGTCGACTTCAATAAAGCAGCGATCGTCATTCGGTGTGAATAAGCCCAGATGGTAACGAACCGATCCCGCGTACGGATCCCGGTGCTTACCCAGCTTCGCACCCGCCGGCAGCTCGGCAAACATGGCCGCCTTCACCGAGGGGATTTCACTCACCAGCCGGGTCGTCACCGGGCATAAAGACTGCGCGGAGGGATGGGCATCGGCATACCATTTCAGGTAAAAACGTTTCCAGCCGCGTTTAAAAAAGGTGTTAAAGCCAGCGTCGTTATTATTTTCTGCCGCCTTAATATGATGCTGCAAACGCAGCGCCTCTTCGCGAATAACCAGCCAGTTTTCCGTCAGCTTATTTAATTCCGGGAAGCGCTCTGTTTCAAAGAAAGGCTGCCTGGCGGGCAGGGAAGAAAACGCCGTCATAAACATATTGATGGGGGCCATGAACGTCGAATGGTCGAAGAGCTGACGAGAAAGCGTCTGTTTTTCTTTGCCGCGTGAATGCGCATAAATAACGCTGATAATGAAAATACCGATGATGATTGCTGCGAACATTTTTCCCTTGTCCTCTTTCTATCTCATTTCGGAAAAGCGTGCGGACAGAGTGCTGCCCACGCCGAATATGCCAGATGGAGAGAGTGTAGTTCGGGAATATAAAATTCATAGAACTGTAATGAAAAATCGCAATTATTGTTAAACTAAGCGCTCTCGCGAATAAACGCCTGCAGCTCGGCCAGCGTTTTTGCGCCGTCAATCGCATTGGCGGCCAGCAGGCTTGCTCGCGCGCAGGCGTGCGCCAGATAAATACTTTCTGTCAGCGGCAGCGATTCATGGCAGCCGTATAAAAAGCCGGCGCAAAAGGCATCGCCCGCGCCAACGCTGCCGATAATCTCGTCCTGCTCCAGCATCCATGACGGGATCCAGCAACCCGCTTCACCGCGAGCTTCTCCCCATGCGCCTTCCGGACAGTGGATCACCACCCGCTGATGAACGCCTGCCGCCAGCAGCTGCGCCGCGGCATCGGCGATATGGGCGATGTTCAGCGCATCGTCGGCGTCGCGCATCTCCAGCCCGCTAAACTCACCGGCCTCGAGCTCGTTAATCACCAGATAATCCAGATGGCGCAGGGCAGGGAGCACCAGCGGCTGGTAGCGCGGGTCGCCCTTGCGGGACACCAGGTCAAGGGAGGTTTCATACCCCTGCTCGCGCATCTGCGCCAGCAGCCGCGCGCTGCGGGTGCCAAATTCGTCATCCGGCATATCCAGGCTGTCGAGCAGCAGCAGGTAGCCGAGATGGAAGATCTTCATCGATCCATCGAGACGATCGAAGGCGGGAAGATCCAGCAGACGGTTGGCCCCCGGCGAGTGGAAAAAGGTGCGCTGCCCGCTGGGATCGGTCATCACCTGCGACATGGAGGTTGGCGCAAAGGTGGTGCGCTGTACGCGCTGGCGGTTGACGTGGTACTGGTCGAGCATTGCCAGAATGTAGTCCCCGTCGCCGTCTTCCCCGATCAGCCCCACCGCCTGCAGCGGCAGGCCGGCGTGCATTTTCGCCAGCGTCAGCAGGACGTTGAGCGGCGCGCCGCCGGTTGAGCGTTCGCTGTGGGTGATTTCCGCCAGCCAGCCGCGCTCCGGCCACTGCACGATCTGGTGAACGTGATCCACCAGCATATTGCCTGCAGCGATGATGCCTTTGCGTTCCATTATGCCTGCCCCGCGCTGCCGAAGATGCGCATCTGCTCGGCGACCGTATCGGTTATCGCCTCTTCTATCCCCAGCAGCAGTTCGGCAAATTCATCGTACAGTGGCTGGCGGTTCGCCATGCGCTGCTCAACGGCGGCGAGCGCGGCCTGCGACATGCCGGTGTAGAAGTTGATTTTATGAATGCCCAGCTCGATGGCGCGGCGGAAGTCGGCATCGCTAATCCCGGAGCCGCCGTGCAGCACCAGCGGCAGCCCCGTCTGCTGACGAATGGCGTCCAGGCGCGGGAAATCGAGCTTCGGTTCGCCTTTGTATTTGCCGTGCGCGTTGCCGATGGCGACCGCCAGCGCGTCGATGCCGGTCTTATCGACAAACTCCCGCGCCAGCTGCGGGTCGGTAAAGAACGCTTCATCCGCATGTCCGTACAGCGCGCCGCCTTCATCCCCGCCGACCGCGCCCAGCTCCGCCTCCACCGAGACGCCCACCGCGTGGCACATCTTCACCACTTCCCGGGTCTGGCGAATGTTCTCCTCGTAGCTCAGCGTCGAGCCGTCGAACATCACCGAGCTAAACCCCAGGCGCAGGGCGCGCACGACGGCCTCGAAATGCAGACCGTGGTCGAGATTCAGCACCACGGGAATATCGTGACGGGCGGCTTCGAACTTGACCGCTTCGACCAGCGAATCCAGGGAAACATACTTAAAGTGCACTTCGGCGATGTTGATGATAAACGGCGAGCGTTCCTGCTTTGCGGCGGCAAACAGCGCGCGCAGGAAATGGGAGTCGAGCACGTTGAACGCGCCCAGCGCGTAGCGATGTTTCCTGGCGTGCTCAAGACCGTCGGCAAGAGAAATCAGTGGCATCATTCACTCCTTATCTCCGAAACAGGTTGTACTCGTTGCACAACACCAGCACCGCCGGTTCGTCTTCTTCGATGTTGTTATAGCGGGCAACGGGCTGCAAAAAGTGGTTGTCGTGCTCGTCGTCATTCACCGACGACACTTCGCCCACCAGCACGTCGCCAAAGACGCGTTCGCCCCAGAAGCTGTGATACAGACCGGGCGTGAGACAGATGCTTTCCCCTGGTGTGAGGCGCAGCTGGCTGCCGGGAGCGTGGGTTTGCCGACAGCCGTCAATCGTGACGGTCACGTCGGTGTTTTCGGTCTCTTCATGCGCTCCCGCATTCCATAACTCAATAATCAGGTTCCCGCCGCCCCGGTTAATGATGTCCTCCCGCTTGCGCCAGTGAAAATGCATCGGCGTCACCTGGCCGTCGCGCACGTGCATGATTTTTTCGGCGTAGCATTTCTCATACGGCACGCCGTTGGGGGAGCCGTTGCGCAGGGTAAACAGCGTCAGACCCTGTGCGGAAAAGCTGTTGCCGCCGAAAGCGGTCACGTCCCAGCCGAGCTTGAGGTCAAACACTTCCTGCCACTCGGCCCGATCAAGCTGCTGCCATTTTGTGGGTGGAAAGCTGGCAAACGGCGGGAGATGCACGTCGTGCATGGAAAAGAACTGCCGCGTGTGGCCGAGGATTTCATTAATGTCGGAGCGTTTCATGGGGACTCCTTGAAAACAGTTCCCTCTCCCTGTGGGAGAGGGAAAAGGATCATTTAACCGTCCACCCCTTATACGTGCCGACGTTCTTTTTATCGATCATCGTCACCGGGATCAGCACAGGCTCTTTCGGCGCAGGTTTGCCCTGCAGAATGTCATAGCCGATCTCCACCGCCTTCGCCGCCATCACCTGCGGATCCTGCGCCGGGGTCGCCACAAACAGGGAGTTTTCGCGCTTCAGCGCCTCTTCACCGTCCGGGGAACCGTCCACGCCGACGATAAAGAACTCGTTGCGCTGGGCCTGTTTCGCCGCCAGATCGGCGCCGATCGCGGTCGGATCGTTAATCGCGAATACGCCGTCGATCTTCGGATTGGCCGCCAGCAGGGAGGTCATCACTTCCAGCCCGCCTTCACGACTGCCTTTGGCATTCTGGTTGTCCGAGAGCACCTTGATGTCCGGATGTTTTTTGAATTCCGTCTGGCAGCCTTCCACGCGGTTCTGCACCGCGGAGACCGGCGGTCCGTTGATGATCACCACGTTGCCTTTGCCTTTCAGGCGGTCGGTAATGTACTTACAGGCCATTTCCCCCGCCTGGGTATTATCGGAGGTGATGGTCGCATCGGCCCCTTCCGCCGCCACGTCCACCGCCACGACCACGATCCCCGCTTCTTTGGCTCGCTTCACCGCCGGGCCGATCCCTTTGGAATCCGCAGCGTTGAGGATGATCATGTCCACCTTCGCGGCGATGAAGTTATCGATCTGCGACACCTGCTGGCCCAGATCGTACCCGCTGGAAACCAGCGTCACCTTGACGTTATCGCCAGCCAGCTTGCGCGCTTCCAGCTCGGCACCTTTGGTGATCTGCACGAAGAACGGGTTAGCCAGGTCGCCCACCGTCACGCCGATGGACTTCAGATCTTTTGCCTGCGCAAACGGCGTTGCGGCCAGCAGCGCGCCAGCACAGAGCGCGGTCACTAAGGGTTTCAAACGCATCTTGTCTTCCTCGCTTGTAGGGTATTGTTGTTATGCACTTTGATGATGTCGGGTACGGTATTTGTCGATCAGCACCGCTATGATGATCACCGCCCCTTTGATCACCAGCTGCCAGAAGTAGGAGACGCCCATCAGCGTCATGCCGTTGTTGAGGGTGGCTATGATCAATGCCCCCACCAGCGTGCCGGTGATCGTGCCGATCCCGCCGACGAAGCTGGTGCCGCCGAGGATCACTGCCGCAATCGCATCCAACTCGTAACCCGTGCCGAGGTTACCGTTGGCGCTGTAGAGGCGCGAGGCGCTCATCACCCCGCCGAGGCCGGAGAGCAGGCCGCTCATGCCGTAGACAAACAGCAGCACCAGCCAGACTTTGATGCCGGTTAAGCGCGCCGCCTGCATGTTGCCGCCGACCGCGTAGATATGAACGCCGAGCGTGGTGCGGCGCAGGATGAACCAGCAGATAGCGATGACCGCCAGGGCAATGACGACGAGCCACGGAATCGGGCCGAGATAGTTATTGCCGATCCACTCGAAGCTGATGCTGGAGTTAATCACCGTGGTACCGTCCGCCAGCAGATACGCCGCGCCGCGCAGCGCCGTATAGGTGCCGAGCGTGACGATAAACGGCGGCAGCCCGGCGAAGGCCACCAGCGCGCCGTTGAACAGCCCCAGCACCATGCCGAGCATCAGCGCCGCCGGAATGGAGAGCATCGCGAATTCAGGAATAAGCGAGACCACCATCGCCGCCACCGCCGTGGTGCCGAGAATCGAGCCCACGGAGAGGTCAATCCCGCCGGTCAGGATGATGAAGGTCATCCCCGCCGCCAGCACGATGTTGATCGACGCCTGACGGGTAATGTTGAGCAGGTTACTTTCGGTAAAGAAGTTCGGGGCGATAAAGCCAAACACCGCCACAATCAGGATTAAAATCGGCAAAATGCCGACCGTTTGCATCAGATCGCTCATCAGCATTTTTTTGGCGGAGGCGGATTTCGCCACCTGCTGCGGATGGGTTGGAGTTGTCATGATTGCACCGCCTGATGATGTGTGTCGTTCACGCCGGTTGCCAGCGTCATAATATTTTCCTGAGAGATGTCGCGCCCGTGCAGTTCACCCGCAATGCTGCCTTCCCGCATTACGTACACCCGGTCGCTCATGCCTACCACTTCCGGCAGCTCGCTGGAGATCATCAGAATCGCCACCCCCTTGCGCGCCATCTGGTTCATGATGCGGTAGATCTCGCTTTTGGCACCGACGTCTACCCCGCGCGTGGGTTCGTCGAGAATCAGAATGCGCGGGCCAATCGCCACCCAGCGCGAGATCAGCAGCTTTTGCTGGTTGCCGCCGGAGAGCCCGCCCGCGCGCACCTGAGAATGGGGCACGCGGATGTTAAGCAGGGCGATAGCGTCATCGGAAATTGACTGGGCTTTTTTGCGGTTAAGCATGCCGAAGGTGGCGTCGCGCTCCAGCGTCGCCATGGTGATGTTCTCCTGCGCCGCCAGCTCCAGAAACAGACCCTGTTCCTTGCGGTTCTCGGTGAGAAAACCAATCCCGTTTTCAATGGCCGCGCGCGGGGAGTGGATCACCACCGGCTCGCCGTCCACCTCAATCATCCCGCCGGTGGCCTTGCGCACGCCGAAAATCAACTGCGCCAGCTCGGAGCGTCCGGCCCCGACCAGCCCCGCCAGCCCGACAATTTCACCGGAGCGCACCTGCAGGCTGCATGGCTGCACTTTTTTACCGTCGGTGAGGTGGTGCACGTTGAGACGCGGGCTGCCGAGAGGGATATCGCGCTCTTTGTTGAACAGATCGCTGAGCGGGCGGCCCACCATCATCTTCACCAGTTCAGACGCGTTCAGCTTGTCGCGCGTCAGGCTGCCGACGTACTGCCCGTCGCGCAGAACGCTCACGCGGTCAGAGAGTTCATAGACCTCCGCCATGCGGTGGCTGATATAGATAATCGCCATGCCTTCATCACGCAGGCGCAAAATCAGTTCGAACAGGCGGTGGGTTTCGCGGGAGGAGAGGGCGGCGGTGGGTTCGTCCATCACCAGGATGCGGCTGTTGCGGTGCAGCGCGCGGGCGATTTCCACCTGCTGCTGCTCGGCGATGGTCAGCTTCATCACCAGGTCGGTGGCGCTGAACTGCGCGCCGAGACGGTCAATCACCGCCTGCGCCTGGGCGGCCATCTCCTTGCGCTGCACCAGCCCGCCGCGCGACAGCTCGCTGCCGAGGAAGATATTTTCCGCGACGGTCAGATTGGGGGCGAGCTGCATCTCCTGGTAAATCAGGGTAATGCCTGCGGCCAGCGCGTCCTTCGGCCCTTTGATGTGAAACGGCTGGCCGTCGATCAGGATCTCGCCGCCGGTGGCGGTATAGGCCCCCGCGAGGATCTTCATCAGCGTGCTTTTTCCCGCGCCGTTTTCCCCCATCAGCGCGTGGATCTCACCGGGGAAGACCGTCAAATCTACGCCCTTGAGCGCGTGGAAATTGCCAAAGGTTTTGGCAATGTGGCGCATCTCTAAAACCGGGGTTCTGCTCATGGCGGATCTCCTGTGAATGTCGATATCTGCACTTCATCACAGGTGCGTAAATGCAAAATGTCAGAAGCTGTTCATATTTGTCATAGTTATGAATAGCGAATGTGGATCACAGTTACGGAGTCAACATGTCTTCACGCCCCCCGTTCTTCTCCAGCGCCCGCGGTCGCCTGCTGATATTTAACCTGCTGGTGGTCGCTGTCACGCTGATGGTGAGCGGCGTGGCGGTGCTCGGCTTTCGTCATGCCAGCCAGATCCAGGAGCAGGTCCAACAGCAAACGCTGGACGACATGACCGGGAGCATGAACCTCGCGCGCGACACGGCCAACGTGGCAACGGCGGCGGTGCGGCTTTCGCAGGTAGTGGGGGCGCTGGAGTACAAAGGCGAGGCCGAGCGGCTGAAGCAGATGCAAACGGCGCTGCGCCGCTCGCTGGAACAGCTGGCGGATGCCCCGCTGGCGCAGCAGGAGCCGGCGCTGGTGGCGCGGATTATTCGCAGAAGCAATGAATTACAGCAAAGCGTAACGGGGATGCTGGAGCGTGGGCAAAAGCGGCATCTTGAGCGTAACGCGCTGCTGAGCTCGCTCTATCAAAGCCAGAGCTGTTTACGCCATCTTCAGGACATCAACCGCCGCTTCGGCAGCAACGTGCCGGACGCGCGGCAGCTGATGGAGATGGATCGGCTGATCGCGGCCGCGATTGATACACCTTCGCCGCGTGCTACCGTTCAGCAGCTGGACGCCGTGACCGCCACGCTGCCCCGAAGCGCCATACAGCCGGTCGTGGAGGGCGTTCTGCCCGATTTTAACGCCGAGCTGCGCAAGCTTGCCCCGCTCTCGAAGCAACTGGAGGAGAGCGATCTGTCCATCAGCTGGTATATGTTCCACATTAAGGCGCTGGTGGCGATCCTTAATAGCGATATTAATCAGTACGTTGAGCAGGTGGCGCAGGCTTCCCGGCTTCGCACGGCCCAGAGCCATCACGAGTTGCAATCCATCAGCGTGTTTATCAGCATCTTCGCCGTGCTGGCGCTGATCATCACCGGCTGCGCCTGCTGGTATATCTACCGCAATCTGGGCTCCAACCTGACGGCCATCTCCCGGGCGATGTCGCGACTTGCCCACGGTGAACAGGATGTTTCTGTTCCTGCGCTGCAGCGGCGCGACGAGCTGGGCGAGCTGGCGCGCGCGTTTAACGTTTTTGCCCGCAACACCGCCTCGCTTGAGCACACCACGCGTCTGCTGAAAGAGAAAACCACGCAGATGGAGATCGACCGCATCGAGCGTCAGGGGCTGGAAGAGGCGCTGCTGCACAGCCAGAAGATGAAGGCCGTCGGACAGCTGACCGGCGGGCTGGCGCATGATTTTAACAACCTGCTGGCGGTAATTATCGGCAGCCTTGAGCTGACAGACCCCGAATCAAACGACGCGCCGCGCATTACCCGTGCGCTGAAGGCTGCCGAACGCG
This sequence comes from Enterobacter cloacae complex sp. P38RS, assembly GCF_014930775.1. Lineage (NCBI taxonomy): Bacteria > Pseudomonadati > Pseudomonadota > Gammaproteobacteria > Enterobacterales > Enterobacteriaceae > Enterobacter > Enterobacter cloacae complex sp. P38RS. Next base: position 21,465 of record NZ_JADBRS010000017.1, on the reverse strand, counting down.
GCGCGCTGCTGACCCAGCGGCTGCTGGCGTTTTCCCGCAAACAGTCCCTGACGCCGCATGCAGTAGAGATGCTGCCCCTGCTGGAAAACCTTCGGGAACTGATGCGCCACTCGCTGCCCGCCACGCTTACCCTGGAGATTGAAGCGCAAACCCCGGCATGGCCCGCGTGGATTGACGTCAGCCAGCTGGAAAACGCCATTATCAACCTGGTGATGAACGCCCGGGATGCGATGGAAGGCCAGAGCGGGCCGATCAAAATTCGCACCTGGAACCAGCGCGTGACCCGCAGCGACGGACGCAGGCAGGATATGGTAGCGCTGGAGGTCATCGATCGCGGCAGCGGGATGTCGCAGGAGGTGAAATCCCGGGTTTTTGAACCGTTCTTCACCACCAAGCAGACCGGAAGCGGAAGCGGGCTGGGCCTGTCGATGGTGTACGGTTTTGTGCGTCAGTCCGGGGGGCGGGTAGAGATCGAAAGCGCGCCGGGACAAGGAACGACCGTGCGGCTCCACCTCCCGCGCTCGACGCTGCCCGCCGTCTCGGAGGATGAAGCGCTGGCTGCCACAACGTCCGTGGATCACGAGCGGCTTGTACTGGTGCTGGAAGATGAGGCGGACGTTCGCCAGACCCTGTGCGAACAGCTGCATCAGCTTGGCTACCTGACGCTCGAAGCGGACAGCGGCGAACAGGCCCTGAACATGCTGGCGGCGTCGCCGGATATTGGTATGTTTATCAGCGATCTGATGTTGCCCGGAAGCCTGAGCGGGGCCGAGGTGATTAACCATGTGCGCAGCCATTATCCGCAGCTTCCGGTGCTGCTGATCAGCGGGCAGGATTTGCGCCCGGCGCATAACCCGCAACTGCCGGACGTTCCGTTACTGCGTAAGCCGTTTACCCGCCAGCAGCTGGCGCAGGCGCTGCGGAAGGTGATGGTAATTTGAGATTCCTCCGCTACCCCGGTTCCCAGCCGTTCATTACCGTAAAGCCAGTCAACCTGCGAGACTGGCCTTATGAAACGTTACTCTACCGTCCTGTTATTTGGTCTGCTGACTTTAACCAGCCAACTGGCGCATGCCGATGTGATTGATGACGCCATTGGCAACATTCAGCAGGCGATCAACGATGCCTACAACCCCAGCAGCAGCCGTAATGACGATGACGACGATCGTTACGACCGCAGCCGTCAAATCGACAGCCGACAGTACGACGATCGTCGTCGGCAGCTCGAAGACAGACGCCGCCGCTTAGACGAGCGTCAGCGCCAGCTGGACGACGACAGGCGTCGGTTAGAAGAGGACGAGCGCAGGTTGGAAGACGATTACGATCGCGGCTAAGTGCGGCCTGTTGCCCTCACCCCAACCCTCTCCCACGGGAGAGGGAGAAAACCTAATCCAGCACAAGTACCATCCCGTCATATCCCGCTTCAATGCCGTCCGGCAGCGGGTTATCCATCATCCATGCGTCAAACTGATGGCTAATGTGCGTCAGGATCACCTGCGGACAGCCAATCACCTCGTTCAGGGAAATCACCGTATTTAAATCACTGTGGTTGCGCGGCGTCTCCGGACGCGGTTCATGGCTGCAGTCGATGATTATCGCCTGTGGCTGATTGTTGAGCAGAAACGTCACCGTTTTATCCGGCAGCCCGGCGGTATCAGAAAGCCACGCCACGCGGCTATGGGCCGATTCCAGCAGATACCCGAAGGTCAGTTTTGAATGGTTGAGCGGCAGCGGCGTGACCCGCAGCCCCTGCAGCTCAAACATCACGAACGGCTCGACCGTGTGGCTGAAATCCAGAATGCCGGGGTGTTTAAACAGATCGTCACAGCCTGCGTCGTCCGGCGGGCCGTACACCGGGATGGTCGCGCCCACGCCCCAGCGCAGGGGGAATAGCCCCTGGACGTGATCCATATGATAGTGCGTGAGCAAAAACTGCTGGAAACTGCCCGCCGGCCAATCGTCCATCAGGTGCGGAATGCCCGCATCCAGCAGGGTGACTGCATCGTTGAATTTGACCACCGCGCTACAGGGGCGACGGCGATAGTTGTCCTGCAGGCGCGCCCTGCGACACGCCGCGCAGTCGCAGCCAAAGACCGGCACCAGCTGTGCGCTTCCGGTTCCCGTTAACGTGATGGTCAGACTCATAACGCACCTCTACAGCGGTTTGGTGAATCGAAAATGGCTCTGCGTATATCCCTCACGAACGTAAAAGCGGTGGGCGTCCGTGCGCTTCACGCTGGTGGAGAGCTCGGTCAGTTCAGCGCCGGCCTGCCTCGCAACGTCTTCTGCCCATGCCAGCAGCTGGCTGCCAATCTTTAACCCGCGCGCCTGCGGCATCACCACCAGCTCCTGGATCTCGCCGATCCAGCGGGCATGGTGCAGGTGAAACTGCATGTGCAGGCCGATCATGCCGACGACATGTCCGTCCAGCTCGGCAAGCTGGTAGCGCATGTTGTGATCCTGAAGGTTGGCCAGAAATCCGGCGTGAAACGCCTGGTGATCGAACTCTGCCTGCTTCAGTTCACAGATCAGGGCGTAAACAATTTGCGCGTCGTCGGCGGTGGCGGGGCGAAGCTGGCAGTCAGGCATGCTGTCTCTCCTTCTGGCGAATAAGCGATAAAAAGGTCTCGACTGACTGTAGCAAACTTCCGTCGTTATTGAGGACGTGACAGCCCGACGGAGTGTAGCGCGCCGCACGTTCCAGCCGCTGGTCGATCTCACGCGCATTTTCGCGCCCCCGGCTTTGCAGGCGGCTGCGCAGAATATCCGGAGAAACCTGCAAACAGACCGGCAGCAGCGCCGCTTCGTACCGGGCTTTGGCCTGCGGCAGATGTGCGCGCGAGCCGTTAACCAGCACGTCGAAGCCCGCGTGCAGCCAGAGGTCGATCTCGATGCCGACGCCGTAATAAAAGCCGTTCGCATGCCAGCTCAGCGCCAGCAGATTTTGCCCGGCGCGGGTAAAAAACTCCTGCTCGCTCAGGGCGATATGGTTTTCACTGCCAGCGTTCGCCGCGCGGGTAATGTAGCGGTGCGCCACCAGCAGCTGTGAATGTTCACGCTGCCGTAACGCCGACAGCAGGCTGTCTTTTCCCGAGCCGGACGGGCCCATTAACCAGATGAGTCTTCCCATCAGAACACCCTTTTTCCCTGACGCCAGACGTGGTCGATATGAACGTGCTCGCCCTTGCGGTGCGCCAGCACCAGGTCTGCCCGTTTGCCTTCGGCAATCTCACCGCGGTCGTGAAGGTTGAGCGCGCTGGCCGGGTTTTTCGTCACCAGTCGAATCGCCTGCGGCAGCGTAAAGCGGTTGTCCTCGTCGTCTGCAACGCGGTAGGCCGCGTCCAGCAGGCTGGCGGGGTAGTAGTCAGACGAGAGGATATCCAGCAGGCCGAGGGAAGCGAGTTTGCTTGCCGCCACGTTGCCGGAGTGCGACCCGCCGCGCACGATGTTCGGCGCGCCCATCAGCACGTTCATGCCGTGTTTACGCGATGCCTCTGCCGCCTCGAACGTGGTGGGAAATTCGGCGATCACGCTGCCAAGCTGGTGGGATTCGCGCACGTGATCGTGCGTGGCGTCGTCATGGCTGGCCAGCGCGATATTCCGGTCCCGACACATCGCGGCAATGGAGAGACGGTTCGGCTGCGACCACTGGGCTGCCAGCGCCAGCTGCTCTTCTTCGTAACGGGCCATCTCCGCGTCGTTGAGCGAGTATTTGCCCTGATAGTATTCACGGTACTTTTCAATGTTGGCGAACTGGCGCTGCCCCGGGGAGTGATCCATCAGGGAGACCAGCGAGACCGGCTCGCGGCCGACCAGCTTTTCAAACAGCGGCAGGGTGGTGTGGTGCGGCAGCTCGCAGCGCAGGTGCAGGCGGTGCTCGGCGCGGTTGAGGCCGCGCTTTTGCGTCTCCTCCACGGCGTTGATCATCTTTTCCAGATTTTCCAGACGATCGCCGCCGTCGCGCACGTCGCCGATCGCCACCGCGTCCAGCACCGTGGTGATGCCGCTGGCGACCATCAGCGCGTCGTGGCTGCTCATCGCCGAATGGGCGGGCCAGTCCACCTTTGGGCGCGGGGTGAAGAATTTATCCAGATTATCGGTATGCAGCTCAATCAGCCCCGGCAGCAGCCAGCCGCCTTCGCCGTCCATCGCTTCAGGAGAACGGCTTTGGGTTTCGGCAAAGGCGCGGATGACGCCGTCCTGGATTTCAACCGAACCCTTCACGACCTCATTTTCCAGCACCAGCCTGACATTATTGATAATCATGCGTTTGTCCCCATTGGGTGCAGCCTGTCCGCCACGCGATTGCGGACGGCGTCGTCGTGGAAGATCCCGACGATCGCCGCGCCGCGCGCTTTGGCCTGTTCGATCAGATCTATCACCGCCGCGCTGTTTTTAGCGTCGAGCGAGGCGGTGGGTTCATCCAGCAGTAAAATCGGATAGTCGACGATAAACCCGCGCGCGATATTCACGCGCTGCTGCTCGCCGCCGGAAAAGGTCGACGGGGCGAGGTGCCACAGGCGCTCCGGCACGTTGAGGCGCGTCAGCAGGCTGGCGGCCCTGGCGGCGCAGGTTTCGCGCGGCACGCCGAGATCCAGCAGAGGCTGCATCACCACGTCCAGGGCGGAGATCCGCGGGATCACCCGCAGGAACTGGCTGACCCAGCCGATCGTTGAGCGGCGCACTTCCAGCACCTTGCGCGCCGGGGCCTGAACCAGATCGACCCACTCTTCGTTATGGCGGATGTGGATGTGGCCTTCGTCCGGTAAATAGTTGGCGTACAGGGAGCGCAGCAGGGTCGATTTACCGCTGCCGGAGTGGCCGTGCAGCACCACGCATTCACCCTGACTCACCTCTAACGAGGCGTTTTGCAGCACCGGCAGGCGCACGCCATTTTGCTGGTGGAGCACAAAGGTCTTACTGACATTTTCAACGTGGATCATGTTGGCCTCTCAATTCTGTAATACCGAGGACACCAGCAGCTGGGTGTATGGATGATGCGGGTCGTCGAGCACGCGGTCGGTCAGCCCACTTTCCACCACCTGACCCTGCTTCATCACCAGCAGGCGGTCCGCCAGCAGGCGCGCAACGCCCAGATCGTGGGTGACAATCACCACCGCCAGGTTCAGCTCCACCACCAGGCCGCGCAGCAGGTCGAGCAGGCGGGCCTGCACGGAGACGTCCAGCCCGCCGGTGGGTTCATCCATAAACACCAGCTTTGGATGGGTGACCAGATTGCGGGCAATTTGCAAACGCTGCTGCATACCGCCGGAAAAGGTGGTTGGCAGGTCGTCAATGCGCGAGGCGGGGATCTCCACCTCCTCCAGCCAGTGCTGTGCGGTGGCGCGGATGTTGCCGTAGTGGCGCGCGCCGGTGGCCATCAGCCGTTCGCCGATATTGCCTCCCGCCGACACCTGACGGCGCAGGCCGTCCATCGGGTGCTGATGCACCACGCCCCACTCGGTGCGCAGCAGGCGACGGCGCTCGGCCTCGCTTATGTCGTAGAGGGAGCGTCCCTGATACAGGATCTCGCCGTGTTGCGGCGTCAGACGCGCGGAGATGGACTTCAGCAGGGTGGTTTTGCCGGAGCCGGACTCGCCGACAATGCCCAGCACTTCGCCCGGCCACAGCTCGAACGACACGTCGCTGAAGCCTTTTCCCGGCGCATAAAGGTGGGTCAGGTTATTAACCGAAAGCAGCGGTTTCATTGGCCGTTCGCCTCGCTCTGTTGGCGGCAGTAATCGGTGTCGGAGCAGACAAACATTCGTTTGCCCGTATCGTCCAACACCACTTCATCGAGATAGCTGTGTTTGGATCCGCAGATGGCGCACGGCTCGTCCCACTCCTGCACCGTAAACGGGTGATCGTCGAAATCCAGGCTTTCGACACGCGTATACGGCGGTACCGCGTAGATGCGTTTTTCACGTCCGGCACCAAAGAGCTGCAGGGCAGGCATCATGTCCATCTTCGGGTTATCGAATTTTGGGATCGGCGACGGGTCCATGACGTAGCGCCCGTTGACCTTCACCGGGTAGGCGTAGGTGGTGGCGATATGGCCGAAGCGGGCGATGTCTTCATACAGTTTGACCTGCATGATCCCGTACTCTTCCAGCGCGTGCATGGTGCGGGTCTCGGTTTCGCGCGGCTCGATAAAGCGCAGCGGCTCCGGGATCGGCACCTGGAAAATCAGAATCTGATCTTCCGTCAGCGGAGTCTCCGGAATTCGGTGGCGGGTCTGGATCAGCGTCGCGTCTTCGGTTTTTTCGGTGGTATTGACGCCCGTCACGCGCTTAAAGAAGTTGCGGATCGACACGGCGTTGGTGGTATCGTCCGCGCCCTGGTCGATAACCTTCAGCACGTCCGCTTCGCCAATCACGCTGGCGGTGATCTGAATGCCGCCTGTGCCCCAGCCGTACGGCATCGGCATTTCACGGCCACCAAACGGCACCTGATAGCCCGGAATAGCCACCGCTTTTAAAATGGCGCGGCGGATCATGCGTTTAGTTTGCTCATCCAGATAGGCAAAGTTGTAGCCGCTTAAGTTAGCCATTGGCGCGCTCCCGTTGCAGGCGTTTCAGCAGTTCCAGTTCGGCCTGGAAATCGACGTAGTGCGGCAGCTTGAGGTGCGAGACAAAGCCTGCGGCCTCGACGTTGTCCGCGTGGGCCAGCACGAACTCTTCGTCCTGCGCCGGGCCGGCAATGTGCTCGCCGTAGTCCGGCGCCTGCAGGGCGCGGTCAACCAGCGCCATCGCCATCGCCTTGCGCTCGCCGAGGCCAAACACCAGCCCGTAGCCGCGGGTAAAATGCGGGTCTTCATTCTCTGGCGCGACGAAACCGTTGACCATTTCGCACTCGGTCATCAGCAGTTCGCCGACGTTCACCGCAAAACCCAGCTCTTCCGGCACGATTTCGACGTCGAGATAGCCGCTGCGGATCTCTGCCGCGAACGGGTGGTTGCGCCCGTAGCCGCGCTGTGTGGAGTAGGCCAGCGCCAGCAGATACCCTTCGTCGCCGCGCATCAGCTGTTGCAGGCGGGACGAGCGTGAGCACGGGTAGACCGGCGGCGTGCGGGTGACGTCGTCCGGCGTGGCGCCAGTGTCTTCTTCCGCTTTCGCCAGCCCCTGGTTTGCCAGCAGGCTGAAGACGTGCGGAGACGGTTCCTGTTCGACGTCTGAAGTGCTGAGCGTTGGGGCTTCGCCGTTCGCCAGCAGCGTGAAGTCCAGTAGACGATGGGTGTAGTCGTAAGTCGGGCCAAGCAGCTGGCCGCCGGGAATGTCTTTATAAACGGCAGAGATTCGGCGCTCCAGGCGCATTTCCGCCGTGTTCACCGGCTCGCTGACTGCCAGACGGGGAACGGTGGTGCGCCAGGCGCGCAGCAGGAAGATGGCTTCCACGTTATCGCCGCTGGCCTGCTTGAGCGCCAGCGCTGCAAGCTCGCGGTCAGCAACGCCGCCCTCGGTCATCACGCGGTCAACCGTGAGGTTAAGCTGTTGCTCAATTTGGGCGACGCTCAGCTCGGGAAGCTGTTCATCGCCCCGGCGTCTGTGCTCCTGTAAGGCATGAGCGGCGGCGATCGCCTTTTCGCCTCCTTTGACGGCTACGTACATCAGCACACCTCCACGTGGGTAGTCCGCGGGATTGCCAGCAGGCGCTCCCCGCAGGTCAGGATCAGGTCAATGCCGAGCGGGAACGGGTGCGGGCGCTCGGTCAGCTCATGGATGATGCACTCCGGTAGCTGGGGCGCGACCATCCGCTCGTCGGCGATGCCTGCGCCCGTCAGGCGAAGCATGCGGCCACCGCTCAGGCTGGAGACCTGCAAAATCAGCGTGGCGCTGGTTTCCGGTGCGACGGCGCTGCCTTCGCTCAGGGCGTTAAGCTGTTCATGGCTGATCTGTTCGTCGGCCACGGCAAAGACCGCCTGCTGGGGCTGCTCGACCAGCGGCGCGCTGGTGTGAAAGCGCAGGTTCTGGCTGGCGATATCGTTCAGCAATGCGCCTGACAGCCATACCGGGGTGTCGTTGTCCGCCAGCGTCAGCAGCACGCTGGTGGAGGCGAGGTTCAGCGGCAGCCAGCCCTGCGAGAGCTGGTGCAGCGAGACGATCACGCCGGGCTCGCTCATGGCTTTCAGCAGGCGACGGAAACTCTGTTGGGCATCCTGGACGGCCAGGGTAAAAGCAGGTTGAAGCGTCATGCGTTGTCTCCGCGAACGAGCGTAAAGAAGTCGACCCGGCTGGTGTTCACTTCGGCCTGACGCGCGGCAAGGCGTGCGGCGCGGTCGGCTTCCAGCGGGGCAATAAGGGTTTCCATTAACGTCTGGAAATGCGGGTGTTCCTGTAAAAGCGCGTCGATCACCGCGCAGCGCTCGGCGTGCGTTTTGTCTCGCCCAAGTACGTAGCTATAACCCAGCGTGCCGCTGTTAAGGCGGATAGCCGCGCGGGTGAGGGTGGCATCGCCGGCGAAGAAGCGCTCGCCGGTGCCGCCCATGCGTGCCTGGATCTGCACCAGGCCGATCTCCGGCGCGCGGATCGTGTCGTAGTCCGGCGTCAGGCCGAGTGCGTTCATGCGGGCGGCCAGCGCAGCAGGCTGGCTATGGGCCAGCACGCGCATCCAGCGCTGTCGGGTGGAGGTGTCGAAGTGCATTCAGTGCTCCATGGTGAATTCAATCATGTCGGCGCGGGTCAGGCTGACGGAGTATTCCGTCGCGTTGATCTCGCCGTCACGGTGGTTGAGGGTGCGCACGCAGAGCAGCGGGGCCATATTGGGGATCTCCAGCACCTTGCTCTCTTTCGCCTGCGCGCGGCGGGCGCTGATGCGCGTCTGGGTGCGTTTGAGCGCGATACCCGTCGCGTCCTGAAGGAAATCATGCAGGGAACCGCTGGCGAAATGTTGCAGCACGGGCCAGAGGGTGAGGTCCGCGAAGTAGTGGTCGATCTGGCAGACCGCCACGCCGTTGACCCGGCGCAACGTACGCAGGTGTACGACGTTGTCGCCCTCCTGAATCCCGAGCGCATCCGCCACGTGATGGGAGGCCGGGCGCAGAACCGAGAGCAGCTTTTCGCTGGTTGGATGGCTACCCTGATCCAGCAGATTCTGGCTAAAACGCGCCTGGGCGTTGAGCGGGTAGTCAAACGGGCGCATCAGCACCAGCACGCCGACGCCCTGACGGCGCTGCACCCAGCCGCGCTCCACCAGCTGGTCAATGGCGCGGCGCAGGGTGTGGCGGTTCACTTCGTAGCGGTCGGCAAGCTGCTGCTCGGCGGGCAGGTAGTCACCGCAGCGGTAATGCGTGCGCAGCTCCACTTCGAGCCTGGCCGCAATTTCTTGCCAGCGGGTAGGGTAACTGGTCGGATGTCTGGATAAGTGCATACCAATCAAAGCCTCGCTAATCAGATGAAGTGCTTACGCAAGCGTTGAGAGAGGAAATCCAGCAGGCTGACGGTGACGATGATGAGCACCATCAGGGCGCAGGTTTGCTGGAACTGGAAACCGCGAATCGCTTCCCACAGGGTGACGCCAATCCCGCCTGCGCCCACCATACCGACCACGGTGGCGGAGCGAACGTTGGACTCGAAGCGGTACAGCGAGTAGGAGATCAGCAGCGGCATCACCTGCGGCAGGACGCCGTAGAGGATCTCTTCGATTTTGTTGGCGCCGGTTGCGCGAATACCTTCCACCGGGCCGGGCTCGATGGCTTCAACCGCTTCCGAGAGCAGCTTGGAGAGCACGCCGGTGGTGTGGATGAACAGTGCCATCACGCCGGCGAACGGACCCAGGCCAACGGCGACCACGAACAGCATCGCAAAGACCATTTCGTTGATGGCACGACAGGCGTCCATCAGGCGACGCATCGGCTGGTAAACCCACCACGGTACGATGTTCTCGGCGCTCATCAGGCCGAACGGAATGGAGAGAACGACGGCGAGGGCGGTGCCCCAGACGGCGATTTGCAGGGTGATCGCCATTTCGCTGAGGTAGTCCTGCCACTGGCTGAAATCCGGCGGGAAGAAGTCGGCGGCGAAGGTCGCCATGTTGCCGGAATCTTTGAAGAGCAGCAGCGGATCCATCTCCGCGCCCTTCCAGGAGATAACGAGTACCGCCAGCAGGATGGCCCAGCTTATGAGCGAGAACCAGCTGCGCTTCGGCGGCGGGAGAGTAATGGTTTGCATGTTGGCTCCTTAATCTGTTCTCCCTCTCCCCTAAGGGAGAGGGGACTTGTGTTACTGCACCGCTTTATTCACGCTCGTCATCGCACCCAGCGCGGCGGTCAGGCGGTCGAGGTCTTCCAGCTGGGCCTGGATTTCAGAGACTTTGCTGGTCTTCTCCTCTTCCTTCAGCCCTTTGTTGTCCTTCACGACCTGCATCTGCTTAAACAGCGCCAGCTGGCGAATCGGGACCAGCTGCAGATCGCTGGACGCGCGGAACGGTGCCCAGCCCAGACGTTCCAGAACCGCTTTCTCTTCCGGCGTTTTGCCGTAGTTCATAAAGAAGTCGTAGACCTTGTCCTTGGTGCTTTCGGAGAGATTTTTGCGCCAGACGATCGGATCGCCGGGGATCAGCGGGGATTTCCAGATGACCTTCAGCGCTTTCAGCTTGTCAGGCGCGGAGGTTTTCAGCTTGTCGAGGTTTTCGGTGTTGTTGGTGGCAACGTCCACCTGCTTGTTCGCCACGGCCAGCGCGTTGGTTTCGTGGCTGGCGTTTACGGTGCGCTTAAAGTCGCTGGCGGAGATGTTGTTTTTCGCGAAGACGTAGTAGCCAGGGACGAGGAAGCCGGAGGTGGAGTTCGGATCGCCGTTGCCAAAGGTCAGATCTTTGCGTTTGGCGATCATGTCGTTGAGGTTGTTGATCGGGCTGTCTTTGTTGACGATCAGCACGCTCCAGTATCCTGGAGAACCATCTGCCGCAACGGTCTGGGCAAAGACCTGACCGTTGGCGCGGTCCACCGCTTCCATGGCTGAAAGGTTGCCGTACCAGGCGATGTCCACTTTGTTAAAGCGCATCCCCTGGATGATGCCCGCGTAGTCCGGGGCGAAGAAGGCGTTCACTTTGATCCCCAGTTTGGTTTCCATATCTTTCAGGAACGGTTCCCACTGCGGCTTCAGGTTTTGCTGTGATTCCGTTGAAATGATGCCAAAGTTCAACGCTTTTTCCTGCTCTTCGGCGTACGCCGGGCTTAACAGGGTGCTGATGCTGAACATGCTGGTGAAGGCCAGCGCGGCAACGGCTTTGTAGTTCATTTCCATTCCTCGTTATCGGGGCGTTAAGCAGCCTGCGCGCGTTCTTCGACGCGGTTTACGCTGCGGTAGAGATGGTCAAAACGTTCGTTATCAAACTGGTGGCTGGCGCCATCGAAGAACACGTGGCCCTGACGCAGGGCGACGATGCGCTCGCAGTAGCGCAAGGCGTAATCCACCTGATGCAGCGTCACCACCACGGTGATGCCGTCGTTCTGGTTGATGTCGCGCAGGGTTTCCATCACGATGCGGGCCGACTCCGGATCCAACGAGGCGATGGGCTCATCGGCCAGAATGATTTTGGCTTTCTGCATCAGGGCGCGGGCGATAGCGACGCGCTGCTGCTGCCCGCCGGACAGCGTGGACACGCGCTGGTGGGCGAAGTGCGCCATGCCGACGCGGGTCAGCGCCTGTAAGGCTTCCTGCTTCTGTGATGGGGAGAACCAGCGCAGGCAGGTGCGCCAGAACGGGGTGCTGCCGAGCGCGCCAATCAGCACGTTCTCCAGCACCGTCAGGCGGTTCACCAGGTTGAACTGCTGAAAGATGTAGCCCGTCCGGGCGCGGCTTTTGCGAATATCGCTCGCCAGACGGCCCGCATGCTGCACGGTGTTACCCAGCAGCTCGACGCGGCTTTCCGGCGCTTTATCGCAGGTAATAAGGCCACTTAAGTGACGCAGAAGGGTGGATTTTCCTGAACCGGACGGCCCCAGCAGCGCCACCATTTCGCCCTGCTGGACGGTCAGATCAACGGCATGCAGCGCCTTGTTGTGATTGAAGGTCTTGCTCAGTTTCTCGACGCGGATGACAGTGTGCATGTGCTGGGCCTCACGATAAATGTGGCCTCATGCTGGCGCATCAATATGACATTTGGGTTAAGTGCAGGTTGCGGGAGTTTGAAGAGTTGAGGGGAGTTTGATGACAGGCGGAGGCAGACCGCCTACCGCCCGAAAATTAGTGCTGCTGCTTAACGACGTTAATCATCCACGGCACGCCGTACTTGTCGGTGACCTTACCAAAGCCGTGCGCCCAGAAGGTTTCCTGCCAGGCCATGTCGATATTCCCGCCATCGGCAAGGTTGTCGAACCAGCGCTTGCCTTCTGACACATCCTGCGTGTCGAGCACCAGCGTGAAGCCCGCGTACTGTGCGCTGCTGCCCGGCGGCAGCCCGTCGCTCATCATGATATCGCTGCCCGCAATGCGAACGTTGGAGTGAGCGATAGCCGAATCCGGAAACTGCATGCCGGACGGACAGCCTTCTTCGCTGTTATCGCTTTTTGGCATTTCGCCGAAGGTGATTTTATAGAGGAGTTCTGCGCCGACGGCTTGCTGATAGAAGGCGGTAGCCTCTGCACAGTTGCCGGCAAAAGAGATGTAGGGACTTAACGGCATAATCTTTACCTCACGTAAGAAAAGCCCGTTAAGTGTAGTTCCCGAAAGCCCGGTAAGCGAAGCGCTACCGGGCGGGTTAAATCAGTTCTTTTTCACGAACTCAGATTTCAGTTTCATCGGACCGAAGCCGTCAATTTTGCAATCGATATTATGATCGCCTTCCACCAGACGGATATTCTTCACTTTGGTGCCGATCTTCAGCATGGAAGAGCTGCCTTTCACCTTAAGATCTTTCACCACGGTGACGCTGTCGCCATCCGCCAGCAGATTACCGTTGGCATCTTTGACGATCAGTGCATCAGCGTCCTGCGCTGGCTCGGCATCATTCCATTCGTGTGCACATTCCGGGCAGATGAACATGCCATTATCTTCGTATGTGTATTCAGAATTGCATTTTGGGCAGTGTGGGAGTTGCATGTCGGTATCCTCAAAAGTGTTAACGCGCTGGAAAGTGCCAGCTAAATGACGGCAGAGTGCCGAAAAAGGCGGCAAGTATAACGCAAATCCACACTTTTGTCGGTGCTATTGTGAATTTAAAAAACGCAGAAAATGTGTTGCGAGTGACACTTACTGTCAGTCAGCTAAGCGATGCTAACGTCATTAACACGGTGGAAAGAGAAGTCGCTAAATATATCGAATATTTTATTGCGGCAAATTGCTACGCACCTTCATTTCGGATAAGGTGAAGCAACGCATTGTTATTTATCTTCGAACTTTACTGCCATGCATTTCTTATGTTGGCGGCCTATCCCTCTCTTTTTAGGTGGGTAAATAATGATGATATATCCTGAAGCTTCTTAAAATGGGCCAGGCTTTTTATCTTTTGGCTTTCAGGCCTTGAGGAGAGCTTTACACGCCATGCAGGGATAGCCATTTATTTCTGATTATCTTCAATTAGTTATATTTTGGTGAACATGTTTTCCACACGTGATCATATAAGCCTGAACATCATAATTAATACAAGTGGCTTAATAAAAGTAATAAATTTGCGTTAAGGAAAGGCTTTTATCATGCACACACAGACCATTTTTGAATTAAGTCAGGAAGCTGAGCGTTTGTTACAGCTTGCCCTGCAAAATCTCGATACCCTGAAATCAATGCCGACAGCGAAGCTGGAGAGCACGACGGCTGCTATTACAGGTGAAAAGAACAACGTGCTGCCTTTGCATTTTAGTGCGCGCGGCGTCGAAGCGCAGCAGGCAACGCTGAATAATGAATTACGCAAAATAACACGTCTGGAAATGGTTCTGGCTATCGTTGGCACGATGAAAGCGGGGAAATCGACCACCATTAATGCCATTGTGGGTACCGAAGTGTTGCCGAACCGCAACCGCCCAATGACGGCGCTGCCTACGCTGATACGTCATACGCCAGGCCAGAAAGAGCCGGTGCTCCACTTCTCACATGTCTCTCCTATTGATGATTTGATTCACCTGCTGCAGAAAAAGCTTGGCGATTACGATCGCGGCAAGCTGGCTCTGCAACTGGAAATTGATAAGGACATGAATACGCTGCTGGAGCGTATTGAGAAAGGCGAGGCCTTTGAAAAGCATCATCTCGGGGCGCAGCCAATATTTCATTGCTTGAAAAGTCTTAATGATCTGGTAAGGCTCTCCCAGGCGCTGGGCGTGGCGTTTCCGTTCTCTGAATACGCGGCCATCGAACATATTCCGGTGATTGAAGTGGAGTTCGTGCATCTTGCGGGTCTTGATGCCCACCTCGGGCAACTGACGCTGCTCGATACTCCCGGCCCCAATGAGGCCGGACAACCGCATCTGCAAAAAATGCTTAGCGAACAGCTAGCCCGCGCGTCGGCGGTGCTGGCGGTGATGGATTATACCCAGCTTAAATCTATTTCTGATGAAGAGGTCCGTCAGGCTATTTCGGTTGCGGGGAAATCAGTGCCTCTGTATGCGCTGGTGAATAAATTCGACCAGAAGGATCGCAATAGCGACGATGAAGAGCAGGTCAGGGCGATGATCTCCGGTACCTTAATGAAAGGCACTATTTCGCCTGGCCAGATCTACCCTGTTTCCTCTATGTGGGCGTATCTGGCAAACCGCGCCCGCAACGAGATGAATGCCCGTGGACGCCTGCCGGAGCATCAGGAGCAGCCCTGGGTGCAGGATTTTGCCGAAGCCGCACTCGGACGCCGCTGGCGTTCGGCGGACCTGGACGATATAAACCATATCCGTCACGCAGCCGATTTGCTCTGGGAAGATTCGCTGTTTGAACAGCCGATACGCAAACTGATTTACGCCGCCTATGCCAATGCCTCGCTATTCGCGCTGCGCTCGGCCTCGCATAAGCTGCTCAACTACGCGCAAAATGCCCGGGAGTATCTCGACTTCCGCTATCAGGGGCTGACAGTGGCCTTTGAGGGGCTGGAACTGAACATCGCGCGTCTTGAAGAGGATATGGCGCTGCTGCAGACGCGCCAGAGCGCGGTGAGCGATGAGGTGAAACATGAAGTTGACCAGGCGCTGAACGCGACCGCGGACTTTATGGAGGCCGAAAAATCGGCGCTTCACCAGGCCGTGGGCCATGTGTTCAGCCCTCAAAATATTCTTGATTTGGCAGGTATTGAGCGGCTGAATCGCCGCAGTGACAAACAGCAAGAGCGGGAACCGCTGGTTCTGGATGATGAAGGTCAGGCGCAGATCGTCCTGAGTAAAATTCGCTCCTCCTGTGAACTCATCATGCTGGATGCGCAGGCAAAAATCGCCCGGGAGCTGGCGTTACGCTTCGATCAGCTGGAATCTACGCTGGCGCGCTCGCTGAATGACGCTATCCGCCCCATTGAAACGCGTATAAAAGAGCATCTGAGCCATGCCGGCTTCCGGGCGCGGATCAGCTTCCCGGCCTTTCAGGCAAACCAGCTTGACTTCAATACGCGGGCACTGTTTAACGATGCCATTGCACAGGATAACCGCCCGGCAGGTCAACTTTCCGCCGGGAGCAGTATGCGTGAAACCGTTTCGCGTTGGCTCAATAATCCGGGCTGGGGCTGGGATGAGTATGTGGTCACGCGCACGCACTATGTTATCGACATTGCGCAACTGCATGACAAATTTAAGCAACATATTGATCAGTTTTGTGAACAAATACGTAAAGCTTTGTCCGCGCAGGTCGATGTCTCTGTTACGGCCGGAATGGCGACGTTCTTTGCAGAATTTTCGTTATGCCTGACCGGGTTACAGGAAAGCTTGCGTGATAGCCTCGCAGTGCGTCAACAAAATGAGCATTCAACCCGAGCGCTCAGCCAGCTGTTGAAGCAAAGCATTACGACTGCGACGTGGATTCAGGAAGATACCCGACTGTTACGCGATGACATTCAAACTCTATTCGCAGCAGAGCAACCATGACAACACAGCTACTGGACGGTCCCGGGCGGACGCTGGAGTGTATTCATCCCAGGTTTATGGTCGATCTTGTGCAGGGCGTGGACGCGGCGCGCCATCCCCATCTGGGGCCGCAGCAGCTGCAGTTTCGTGAACGTTTGACTCAGGAGATCATGACGCATACCCGGCTACGGCCCTGGGCGATGGCGGGAATGCTTAACGAGAACGCGGCCCTGCGCCTGGGGCTGGCGGAAAAACTCGCCGGCATGTTGGATCCGGGCCATCTTGCGCTGACGCTGATGGCCGATAAACTGACTGCACTGTGCCAGCAGGCTCACCTGCGCGCTCAGCCATCTCCCGGCCTGCTTGAACAGTATGCGGAGCTCTCCTCTCATTTTACCCAACGTGCCGCCTATAAAGAAAAGGCGCTGACCCAGCGTGGACTGACGGTACAGGCGGGCGAGCATAGTGAACAAATTTTCACCCGCTGGCGAGCCGGTCACTATGATGGCTGGTCTTTGGCCGGGCGCTGCTTCATTGTTCTGGAAGAGCTGCGCTGGGGAGCATTTGGCGATGCCTGCCGTCTGGCGAACAACGATGTGTCGGCCATGCTCAAGGATAATTTACGCAGCATGGCCGCCAACTACCTCGCACAGGGCATCAATGCGTCTCCCACAACGCGCCATTTCTATCATCAATGGCTGACCACACCCGCTTCGGCGGGTTTAATCGATCACAAAGACATGCTGGGCTGGCTGGGCGACTGGTGTCAGGCGGATATACACCCGGTGAGTTGGTCAGTGACGCAAAACTGGCAGACCGTCGCGCTGGGTATGCCGAGGCTGTGTTCGGCAAAACGGCTGGTGGATGCGATGGTGGAAGAGATTTTTGGTTGAACCCCTCATCCTGACCCTCTCCCCATAGGGGAGAGAGGATGGCTGGCGCGGTGCGTTAGTGATTCATTTCTAACGGTTTCGGTTCAGGCGGGATCTCTTGCACATTTCCGTAGCGTTTCGCGTATAGCGCCGTGATGATGGGCACCAGGATTGCGGTGACAATCACGCTGGCGGCAACCAGTGCCGTCGCGGACGCGGCCACCGGTTCGAAGGCCGGGTTAATCTGGGCGATAATCACCGGGTTTGCAACGGCAGCGCCTGCGGCTGAAGAGGCGGCGACGCCCGCCGTGCCGTTTCCTCCCCCGATTACGCGGTCAGCAATGATCAGCGGAATACCGGTGATGATGATAACCGCGATACCCAGCACAATCCCCAGCAGTCCCGTATCCAGAATCACGTTCAGGTTGATGGTGTTACCCAGCGCAAAGCCAAAGAACGGGATCAGCACCGGCGTGGCTTTGCTGAAGAAATCACGCAGATCGTGATCCAGATTGCCCAGCGCGAAGCCGATCAGGAATGGCAGGATCGCGCCGACAAAATGATGGGGCTCAAAAGAAGCCAGGCCAGCGGATCCCAGGATCAACATCGTCATGAGCGGGCCGGACTCCAGAGACATCAAAACAAACGCGCCGGACTCCTCTTTCGTTCCGTACTGGTTCATCAGGCTGGCATACAGCCCGCCGTTGGTCATGTCCATCGCCGAGACAATCGCCAGGACGGATAACCCGGCGAAGAAACCGGTCTGAATTCCATTTTCAGGAATGAACATCGCGCATATCATTGCGACCACCCAGGCAACCGCTATTTTGGTTATCACCAGCGTTCCGGATTTGCGTAATACGGTACCGGTTGCCCGCAAATTAATGGATGCGCCGATACAAAAGAACCAGACCGCCAGGATGGGAACGGTACCCGTAATCATCCCCTTTGTGAAACCACCAAAATAAGCCCCGGTTTCAGGGGCTAATGTATTCAGAATAGCACCGAGTACCAGCGGCACCAGCATCATACCACCCGGTATGCGTTCTATCGTGGCTTTAATCTTCATCTCTAACCCTCACAATTTCGCCTCTCATGGTGAGCGGCAGGTGCGAATAAAAAAATCAATAAATTCAATTTGATGAAGGGTGCTCTTGATGATTGGTTTGTGATAACCCTGCACCGAAATTCAGTCAGCGCTCTCGTTTCCTGTCGTAAGAAAACATGCGTCGCTATGTTTCAGGAATTATCATGCGATCGATGGAATATTGATTCAATGAAAATAAAACGGTGTTTTAGTTATCTTCATCACATATTGAATGTAAACTTTAAGACCCGTTGTGAGAGCTGAAAATTTATGTAAATCTCTTGTAAAAAATATGGTTTTTTATTCGGTTGGGAAAAGAAAAAGGATGAGGGCGTAAATGGAGGCTCTGGAAGGTTGAGAAAGTACTTATTTGCGGTAGTTGACAAAAACTGTCTTCACCTGACGCAGTATAAATATATGTGTGAAGTTGATCACAAATATAAACGCTGGTAGGGTAAAAGGTCATTAACTGCCCAGACAGGCGTCAACAGGTTCGGTTGTATCGACGGTAAACGTCAATGTAAGTAAACCTGCTACGCTTGAAGATGGAGGTTCGCACGGAGCGGATCTCGGGTTCACAGAGTGCGAGTTGGCTGTGGAACGGACAGGGCTAAGTCTACGAGGAAAGCTATGCTAAGAAGGAAAAAGGTTAAACCCATTACGCTTCGCGACGTCACCATTATTGATGACGCTAAACTGCGTAAAGCGATCACCGCCGCCTCGCTCGGTAATGCGATGGAATGGTTCGATTTCGGTGTCTACGGCTTTGTTGCCTATGCATTAGGTAAAGTGTTCTTCCCCGGTGCTGA
Source organism: Enterobacter cloacae complex sp. P38RS (assembly GCF_014930775.1). NCBI lineage: Bacteria > Pseudomonadati > Pseudomonadota > Gammaproteobacteria > Enterobacterales > Enterobacteriaceae > Enterobacter > Enterobacter cloacae complex sp. P38RS. The sequence goes on along the minus strand of NZ_JADBRS010000017.1, from coordinate 2,733 downwards.
CCCAAGCCTGCAGATGATTGCCGCGCTGGGTACATTCTCCGTTCCTTTCCTGATCCGCCCGCTGGGTGGTCTGTTCTTCGGTATGCTCGGTGACAAATACGGTCGCCAGAAAATACTCGCTATCACCATTGTCATTATGTCGATCAGTACGTTCTGTATCGGCCTAATACCGTCCTATGCCACGATCGGTATCTGGGCACCTATTCTGCTGTTGCTCTGTAAGATGGCGCAGGGCTTCTCCGTCGGGGGTGAGTATACCGGGGCGTCGATCTTCGTCGCGGAGTATTCCCCTGACCGTAAGCGCGGCTTCATGGGCAGCTGGCTGGACTTCGGTTCGATTGCCGGGTTTGTGATGGGTGCGGGCGTCGTGGTTCTGATTTCAACCGTGGTCGGTGAGGAGAACTTCCTCGACTGGGGCTGGCGTATCCCGTTCTTTATCGCGCTCCCACTGGGTATTATCGGTCTTTACCTGCGACATGCTCTGGAAGAGACACCTGCGTTCCAGCAGCACGTTGATAAACTGGAGCAGGGCGACCGCGAAGGGCTGCAGGACGGCCCGAAAGTGTCCTTTAAAGAGATCGCGACAAAGCACTGGCGCAGCCTGCTGACCTGTATTGGTCTGGTGATTTCCACCAACGTTACTTACTACATGCTGCTGACCTACATGCCGAGCTATCTGTCGCATAACCTGCACTACTCGGAAGATCACGGCGTGCTGATTATTATCGCCATCATGGTGGGTATGCTGTTTGTACAGCCGATTATGGGTCTGCTGAGTGACCGCTTTGGCCGTCGACCGTTTATCATCCTGGGTAGCGTAGCGCTGTTCGCGCTGGCGATCCCGGCGTTTATTCTGATCAACAGTAACGTGCTGGGTCTGATTTTCGCGGGTCTGCTGATGCTGGCGGTGATCCTGAACTGCTTTATCGGGGTGATGGCATCCACATTACCTGCGATGTTCCCGACGCACATTCGTTATAGTGCGCTGGCGGCGGCGTTCAACATCTCCGTTCTGATTGCCGGCCTGACGCCTACGCTTGCCGCCTCTCTGGTGGAAAGCACGCAGAACCTGATGATGCCAGCCTACTACCTGATGGTTATTGCGGTAGTCGGCCTGGCGACCGGCCTGACCATGAAGGAGACGGCGAACCGTCCTCTGAAAGGGGCGACGCCTGCGGCATCTGATATTCAGGAAGCGAAAGAAATCCTGCGCGAGCACTACGATAACGTTGAGCAGAAAATTGAGGATATCGACGCAGAGATTGAAGAGCTGCAGAAGAAACGTTCCCGTCTTGTTGATCAACATCCACGCATTAACGAGTAATAAAGAAACCCGCCAACGGCGGGTTTTCTTTTATTAGCATCCGGCGGCGATGTAGTCGCCGTTGGCGCTAATGGGGATGACTGTCAGGAACAGGACGGTCGCGAACAGGATCAGGATGATACCTCCGGCAATTTTAACTGCCGGCACCAGCCACCTGAACGCGCTATCTCCCCCGAACCATGCCACCGTACGTTCACGGGCATAACGAACTGCCAGTGATAGCCCCATAATAGAGAGTGCCGTACCTAAAGACATGCTCATAACGGCCGCCATTCCCCAGGTGACAATGCCCAGCGCGTTCGAAAACATCAGAATCATGATCGCACCGCTGCACGGACGTGCGCCAATCGCCAGAATGACGCCCAGACGCGTTTTCCAGTCACCTTGTGTCAGATCTGCGCCCACGCCGTGATGACCACATCCACAATGTTCATCGTGCTGATGAAGGGGAGTGATGGCTGAGATCCTCATTCTTTGAGGCCGCAGGCTTTTCAGCGCCTGGTAAATGATGAAAGCACCAAACGCGCCAATCAGCACGGCGCTTATCTTCTCGACATACCAGCGGCTGGTGCTGATATCCCCTGACGCGAGGTTAAATCCTACTGCCAGAATAAAGACAAACAGAATGGCGCTGACGCCCTGCATCAGGCTGCCAAGAAAGGGAACGGTGCGTGCGGCCAGTTCGCTCTCCTTATTTGTGCTCAGGTAGGTTGTCACGATGAACTTCCCGTGCCCCGGCCCGATGGCGTGAAGGACGCCATAAAAGAAAGCGCCTGTTAAGAGCCATAATCCACCGCTGTACTGGTTGTTATTCAGCTGTAGTAGATACATCACCAGATAACGGTGCAGCGTAATCTGCGTGGCAAGGCACCACTGGATAAAGGCGTTCCAGTGCGTATGCAGCGTAAAAGCGGCGAAGAGGATGGTCAGCAGCATCAATCCGGCCGTAGGGAGGCGCCAGTCGCGAGGCAGGCGTTGTGTATTCATCAGGGGGAGCTCTGCGGAGAAGAATATTTGCCGCTAGTATAGTTGATCTTCTCTTTCAGTTCGCAGGATCGCATCAGGATCTTGCTGTAATTGTGGATAAGTCTGTGCGTAAAAGGGTATAAAGCGGGGTTTTGCTGGGGAATGCAGCGGTCAGTCATTTTTTTGCAACTTTTCTGTTGCGGGCTGCGGAGAACTCCCTATAATGCGCCTCCATCGACACGGCGGATGTGAATCACTTCACAGTTAACCCGGTCGGTTGAAGAGAAAAAATCCTGAAATAACGGGTTGACTCTGAAAGAGGAAAGCGTAATATACGCCACCTCGCAACGGTGAGCGAAAGCCGCGTTGCACTGCTCTTTAACAATTTATCAGACAATCTGTGTGGGCACTCAAAGTGACATGGATTCTTAACGTCCTCGGAC